>CAYNVT010000098.1:0-16100 GCA_964400685.1 uncultured Bacteriovoracaceae bacterium
AAAGTTGCAGTCCTTTCCTCTTCAGGGAGCCTGGAAACCATGTTTGAACCGTACAGTTTCATGACCTGTATCCCCTGCCGTCACCAGATCCACGTCGGGATCAGCTTGTCCACCAGTGTCCCGTCGCCGAGCTGGCCGTTGTTGTTGAAGCCCCATGAATAGAGCGAACTGCCCGCCCTGATACCAAGGGAATGGTAGTAGCCTGCATCCGCCAGAGCCCAGTCCGTGTCAGTGCCTATCTGTATTGGCACCAGACTGTCGGCCGTAGTGCCGTCGCCGAGCTGGCCGTTGCTGTTGTAGCCCCATGCCCAGAGCGTACCGTCAGTTTTCACAGCAACTGTATGTATCGTGCCGGCATCCGCCCTGCCCCAGTCGGTTGCAGAGCCTATCTGAACCGGCACCAGACTGTCCGCCGTAGTGCCGTCGCCAAGCTGGCCGCTGCTGTTGGAGCCCCATGCCCAGAGAGTGCCTGCCGCCTTCCTGGCAACCGTGTGGTTATTGCCGGCGCTTACCTGTTTCCAGGCAGTGTCGGTTCCGATCTGGGTTGGAACTGTCTTGTCAGCCAAGGTTCCGTCGCCAAGCTGGCCGTAGAAGTTGTCACCCCATGCCCAGAGTTTCCCGCTGGCATCGATGGCAGCAGTATGCAGTTCACCAGCTTCAATCATAATCCAGCTGTTGCCGGCGCCGATATGGGTCGGTACCAGTCTGTTCGTCGTGGTTCCGTCACCAAGCTGGCCGTTGTTGTTCAAGCCCCATGCCCAGATCGAGGCGTCTTCCTTCATGGCTACGGTATGGTTTGCCCCGGCATCTATCATGATCCAGTCATTGGCTGTGCCTATCTGCTTCGGAATCAGGCTTATCGAACTTGTGCCGTCGCCGAGCTGGCCGTTTGCGTTATAGCCCCATGCCCAGAGCGTGCCATCGGTCTTGATGGCTACAATGTGGTTGTTTCCTGCTGCAATGGAAGCCCAGTCGGTATCGGTTCCGATCTGGACAGGTAAGGACTTGCCTGTGACCGTGCCATCGCCAAGCTGGCCATATGTGTTGCGTCCCCAGGTCCACAGGGTTCCGTCTGTCTTGATTGCCGCGGTGAAATAGAATCCGCCTGAAATCTGGACATATACCGGAACCGCTCTTACCGTAATCGTACATGTATCTGTTGCTGTAAGTGAGCCTGCATCGGTCACGGTAACCCTGAATGTGAGCACCGAGCCTATCGCAACATCAGCATTGAACGAGGCTGTGGATGTGCCGGCATTTACCATTGTAACTGCAGGACCGCCGGTCTGCTCCCACAAGTATGAAACTATCCCGTCGTCGACATCACTCGATGCCGTAGCATCAAGGGTTACCGCTGCATCTTTTTCCACCTTCTGATCGACTCCCGCATTGGCCACCGGCGCGGCATTTACCCAGCCTACGTTTATCGATACGTTGTCGGTTGCCAGGAGCCCGCCGAAATCGCTGACCGTAAGTTCGAATGTCAGGACATCGCCTGCCATTCCGACATCAGGTGTCGTGAATGTCGGGTTTATGGCATTAGGATTTGAGAGCGTCACAGCAGGTCCGCCGGTCTGTACCCATGTGTAGGTGGCCACGCCGTCATCCGGGTCTGTAGATGCCGACGCGTCCAGAGTCACAATGATGCCTTCATCATTGTCCTGATCGGGTCCTGCATTCGCAACAGGCGGCAGATTGGACCAGCTTACATTCACAATGACCGTATTGGTGGATTTGAGACCGCCTGCGTCCGTTACAGTGAGTTTGAATATCAAAGCCTCTCCGCCCTGGCCTACTGATGCAGGCGCCGCGAATGTCGGGGCTACAGCTGACGGGTCTGAGAGTATAACAAACGGCAGAGGTCCTGCTATCTGTTCCCATGCATATGAGGCTATGCCGTCATCAGGGTCTGTGGAGGCTGAACCGTCGAGCGTTACGATCTCGGACTCGGCTACAAGCTGGTCAGGTCCCGCATTGGCTACAGGCGGTGAGTTGTCCCAGGATACGTTGACAATTGTCGTCGCAGTGGATGTCAGCGAGGTTGCATCTGTCACTGTCACCTGGAAGGTAAGCGTTGCACCGCCTGTTCCTACGGTTGGAGAGGTGAATGTCGGTTTCGCGGCCCCCGGATCGGACAGCGTAACCGTCGGACCATCCAGCTGAACCCATGAATAGTACACAATATCGTTGTCCGGGTCATAGGAGTTGGATGCGTCGAGCGTAACTGTTACTTCCTCGTTCACACTCTGATTCGCTCCTGCGTTTGCCGTGGGCGGACCGTTGGAGGAAATCATCCATACTGCAGTATCCCTGCTCCAGACCGGTGAGGATATGGTCTCCACAAGAAGTTCATGCGTCCCAGGTTCCGCCGTGTATGAACAGGAGCCAGTTGTACATGAAGGTATCTTGACCCCGTCAAGATACCAGGTGAATGTATGTTTTCCGATTGTCAGAATCTTAAAGGTCTGAGTCTGGCCATATGACATCGTCACATTATCTGCCGAGGGTGTTTTGGTGACAATGCATCCGCTCAGCATAGCTGTCAGCATTACGATAAAAATTAATAGAATATGCTTTCTCATCATAACCTCCTCTTATTCGAAGAAACTGCAGGCATGTCCGGTAGCAGTCTGGCCGTTGTATATGACCGTGCATGTTCCGGTCTGCAGCACCCCGAGAGCTACAGGAATACTCATGCTGGTGAACTTGCCGGCATAGTTGCCAGTGATGTCCATGGTACCTGTAATTGTTCCGTTGATGTTGATGTCGATTTCCTCGGATGAGACCAGGCTGTTTATTATCATGCGCCTGCCGAGGCTTTCACTGCAGTTGATTGCTCCGCCGTCGAATATCAGCGAATCGACGAAGTTCTCAATGCTGATGCTCATGTTGGCCGGACTGTCTTCCGTGATTGAGATATGCATCTGCCCGGTTAGGCTGCAGTTGTCGTAGAAATACATGTTCGTTCCCACATGCAGAGGATCGGCCGAGAGTATCAGCCTGGCCATCGGGATGCCTTCGATCACGCCAGTGACTATCGTGTAGAACTCTTCGAGAGTATAGTCCATGCGCCCTTCGTCATATGCGCTCAGTTCGCTGTTGGGGTGCAGAGGATCGCCGCTGCATGCTCTGATCTTGTAATATTTGAAGTTTTTGAAGTCGTTTACCGCTGCCCTGGCTGCCGCCTCGTAGGCGTCAAGTGCTCCTGATGTGAGCGGGTCCGGCCATGCCGGCAACGTGAGGACTTCGGTCTGGACATCGTCGAATGTCGTTACAGGGGCGATGACAGTACCTATAAGGTTATATGTGCCTGTCGGAGTGTCCGCGCGGTATATCTTGTAGGTCTCTGCATAAGGTACTGCATCCCATGTGATGGTGACCATGTTGTCAAGGTTGCTGTTGAGCATAGGGTCTGTGACCGATGTGAGTACTACGTCAGTCGCCTGGACATTGGCAGGCGCGGGAAGCTGTATCGTACACGGCCCGCTTGAAATGAGAAGCTGGACCGTTGATCCTGCCGGAACTTCTGTGCCGGCAACAGGATCCTGACTTATAACCGAACCTTCAGGGATAGTGTCGCTGCACTGAGTGCTTACGCTGCATGACAGCCATCCTGTTCCTGTTATGTCATCGCAGCTTGTGGCTGCAGGCACGATAACCGTGCAGGGCCCGCTGGACAGCGTAAGTGTTACGAGAGCGCCTGTTTCTGTCGGCGTGCCAACCGGCGGGCTGATGCTAAGGCGTGTTCCCGGCACCGGGTTTGTATTGCTGCACGTCTCGACAAGGTTACAGAGAAGGCCCGCAGCAGTAAGGTCAGCACAGGTCAGTGCATCGGGGACAAGAAGCGGACATGGTCCTGTGGACAGCGTCAGTGTAACTGTTGAGCCTGCCAATGCCATCGTGTAGGGTGCCGGGGACTGGTCGATCACGCCATCCAGAGGAACCGTATTGCTGCATTCCCTTTCGCGGCTGCAGACAAAACCTGCCGCCTCGACATCTTCACAGCTCGTGGCGTTGGGCACTTCTATCTCTACCGTGCCGGGACCCGTGGAGATTAAAAGACCGACTGTCGAGCCGGATGCCACCATTGTGCCGGCTGCCGGGTCCTGACTGATTACCATGCCTGTGGGGACAGTGTCGCTGCAGCTGTGTGACACGCTGCAGACAAGGCCCGCAGCTTCGAGTTCAGTGCAGCTTGTTGCGGCCGGGACCGGTATTTCACTCGTGCACTCTCCGGATGAAATGACAAGGTGCACTGTGCTCCCAAGCGGAACACTTGTTCCCGCTTCAGGCGTCTGGCTGATGACTTCACCCTCGGGGACAGTGTTGCTGCAGTTAAGCTCTGTATCGCATATGAGGCCTGCATTCATGATATCCGTGCAGCCGGAAGCCGTCGGTACAAGAACGTTCGTGCTTACGTTTACAGTCCATAAGGCCTCTTTCTTGCCTATCGCTATCGAATTGACAACCTTCACCTCATGGGTTCCCAGGCTGAACAGGAAGCTGTTGAAAGTATAGCTTGCTGAGGTCGCACCACTTATGGCGCTGCCATCCACGTACCATTGATATGTACCCATGCCGGAAACCTTGAATGCCTGCGTCTGGCCCCAGTTCAGGTTGATGGTTCCCTCAGGCGGGGTGGTTGAGAGGATGCACCCCGACAATACCATCAGGGGTATCATCATTATCAGTAAAAATTTAATATTTCGCTTCATGCATTACCTCCATCTTATTTTAATGCCCTGCGCCGGGGCCGTTCACGCCGGTCCCCACGCGGGTGTGTCTAAACGGGGAAGGCTTGATACCTTCCCCATTGATTGCCGGACTGAAGCTAGTTCCAGATAGTGATAGTGATATCATCTATATACTCGTCCCTGCGGCTGTAGAGTGAGCTTGAGCAGTTTACCTGGAGGGTAACATTAGTCCAAACGGCGTTAGGGCTGTACGTCCAGTTATACCATGTGCCTGAGGAGCCGTTCGGTATGTCTGTAACCTTGGTCGTGCCATTGTACAGGTCGGTGTCTGCCGAGTTGTTCCTGTATTGATGCCACAGGCTGATAGAAATTATGAAGTTCGATCCGGTGGCGTATGTCAGTTTGAGCGTACCGCTGCCCGGGTATAAACCGTACTTCTGCTTGACCATGTAGCTGTAGCTTGCTGAATGCGAGTAGGCGCTGCTGATACCGTAGCCATCGAAAGACCCGCTTGCTGATACCGTCCATCCCTGCAGGTCAGAACTAGTCGGGAATGTGGTATTTACCAGTGTAGCGGATGAGTTTGCAACTGTTGTAGTGCTGGTACCGCTAGTTGCCCATCCGTCGCTTACTGTAAGGCTGAAGCTGTACATGCCGGGCTTGTCCATAGCGAACCAGGGAGTCTGGGTGTTTGCATTGTTCAGAACCGCTGCGCTGCCGCTCGGTTTTGATGTCAGAGTCCATGTGTAGCTCAGAGCATCGCCTTCGGGGTCGGAGCTGTCACCACCGTTGAGTGTTACGCTGTTGCGGTTAGCGTAAAGGATATTGGCATATGTCCCGGCATCAGCCGTCGGTCCGCTGTTTGTGTAATTGACTGTTACCGTGCTTTCACTGCTGGCTGCAAAGCCGTCGCCGACGACAAGGCCGATGACATAGGCCCCGGGCCTGTCTGTGGTTATTGTCGGGGTCTGGCTGGTCGGATTCACAATTACTGCCGCGCTTCCTGACGGACGCGATTTGAGCGTCCATGCATAGCCCAGCGGGTCGCTGTCACCATCCGTACTGCCGCCGCCGTCGAGAGTGAATGTAAGCGGTGTGCCGTATGCCCTGTGGTCGCTCTGAGTTGACCCGGCATTGGCCGTCGGAGCGGCATTGGTATAGTTGACCGTAACCGTAACCTCTGCACTGTCTATGGCGCCGTCGTTAACGGTCAGGCCCACCACATATGCACCTGGAATGTTTGAAGTTATCGTCGGGTTTACTGCAGTGGTGCTGGAAAGTGCTGCAGTGCTTCCTGCAGGCTTTGAGATGATCCTCCACTTGTAGGTGAGAGAGTCTCCGTCAATATCATGGCTGGCACTTCCGTCCAGGCCTACTACAAGCAGGGTTCCATAGGCGGAGTGCGCGCTCTTGTTGGCTCCCGGATCTGCAACAGGCTGGTTGTTGATGACATGTATCTTCATCGTGCTTTCGAGACTGTCCACCTGCCCGTCATTCACGATGAGTCCGAGCACATAGTCTCCCCTCATATCAGGTGTGAAACTCGGCTTTGCGATATGAAGGTCTGAGATCGTGCTGTCTCCACCGCTTCCCATTGGCGCGTTGATGACCCTCCATGTATAGGTCAGCGGGTCGCTGTCCACATCCGTCCCGCTGCCGTCGAGCAGCACTGATGTGTTGCTGGCCATGATGATGTCAGCGCCTGCATCGGCAACGGGCTGATGGTTGTTTGTGGATATCATGACCGTCGATGGTGCGCTGGAAAGACCTGTGTTGTCGGTAGCAACCAGTGAGAATACGTAGGAGCCCTGAACATCAGGTGTGAATGTCGGGTTCAGAATGGTTGCATTCGAAAGCGCTGCGGTGCTGCCGGACGGGCTTGAGGTTATTGTCCAGAGATAGGTCATCGGGTCGCTGTCCGGGTCTGAGGCGCTGCCGTTCAGATATGCAGTTTCTCCAAGATTTAGGTATATCGGATCGCCGGCATTTGCTGTCGGTACGTGGTTGGAACAGGTCACAATGACAGTGTCCTCGTTGCTTAAAAGGTCACCGTCGCTCACGATAAGTTTCATGATATATGAGCCCTTTTTATCAGGCGTGAAGTTTGGTGCTGCTATTGATGGATTGCTGAGATTGGCTGTGCTGCCGTATGGCCTTGAAATGATGGCCCATGTATATTCCAGCTCGGTGCCGTCAGGGTCGTAGCTCGCACTGCCGTCAAGAGTTATTGAGCCGCCCAGGTCAGCGATGGTTGCATCGGAACCGGCACTGGCAACCGGCGGGTTGTTGTAGACTACTATTACGACAAGGTCTATGCCGCTGTTGTATACGGTGTTGTTGGCGATCAGGCTCACGACATACACGCCCTTTTTGTCAGGGGTGAATTTCGGGTTCTCTGCTGTTGGATCATCGAGAGAAGCAGCACTTTCTGCCGGGCCGGAGTCTATCTTCCACAAGTAGGTCAGCGGGGCTCCTTCCGGGTCACTGCTTCCGCTTCCGTCGAGGGTGACCTCGCTGCCGAAGAGCACGCTCTGGTCAGGGCCTGCATTGGCTATCGGCGGTGCATATCCTACATATGAATTTATGATTACAGTGTCCGGACTGCTGGTCAGTCTGCCGTCATTGACTATGAGGACGATTGTGTAGGCGCCCTGCTTGTCCGGAACGAATATAGGCTTCTCTGCATTTGGATTGTCAAGACCGGCACTGCTTCCTTCGGGACGTCCGACTATTTCCCAGACATAATTCAGGGGCTCGCCTTCAGGATCAGAACTTGCGCTGCCGTCGAGCTGCACCGGGTTCGGGTAAATGAGATTCTGGTCAGGACCGGCATTGGCTACAGGCGGCAGGTCGTTGACAACAGTCACGGTCCAGACAAACTCGTTAGTGACGTTGAGCGCATCCTTTGTCGATACCTTTATGGAAAATGTCCCCAGATCCTCTATGACAGCGTCATATGTGAAGGATGCTGTTGCATCTCCGACTGCCGTGCCGTTCTTGGTCCATGTATACGGGCCGTTCGCAATTCCCTGGACCGAGAATTTCTGCGAATCGCCCACCTTGATGGTGACTGAGGTGTCTGAGGGACTGTGTGAAGTAATACAGCCGCTCAGCCATATGGCCATGATAGAAAGCATGATTAATAAAATTGCATTTCTCTTCATTGTTACCTCCTGCATTTTATTTGGTCTGCAGTATTATGTTGCAGTCCGTATCTTTTGCTGAAAAAACGATTGGTATCTGTCTGGGTTACACGGAATAAAGGCCCATTCCTGTTCATTGTCCTCATAAACACAACAACCTCCCGCGCTTTAGATGTATCCAAGTCATCTGAAGCCAAAGCCCATAAATCGTGTGAAACACGATTTAAACCCCTTGCTATACGTCACTTAAACTGTATCGAAAATAACTCTCAGGGTGCTTCGGCTTCATCAAAGCCCCTCAAACACAGGTTCCATGATGAAAACCTTTTTCAAAAGCTGTGGTAAATCCAGGGATTCTTCTAAGGTGCATGAATGCTATAGGCTTGAGTCTTTGGTTTTATAGACCTCAATTAAATTATAATATTACTTAACTCTAAAGATATATTGAACCTTAAAATAAATGTCAATAGACATTTATATATTTGTTTTATTTATCATTTCAAATAATTAAGATTATTTAATTCAATATGTTATCTATTCCTGAATGTCACATAAAAATACTTGAGCGTTTCAACAACAGTCCAGAACAGCCCTTCAAGCTGATAGCTGACCGGAAACGTGAGAATGTTCCTGCCGATATCCTCAGGTCTCTCATCCTGATAGTTAAATCCCCTGATAATAACTACGGGCGTACACTCGTTGCTGTTTCCCATGACGTTGCCGGCCATTGATGTAAGAGGATAGATATAGTTCGATCCGCCGCCTGTCCCTACCCTTCCGAACACGTCCACCTCTCCCCATTTCCGCTCTACCGGATCTATCCCGCTGTATGCAAGAGGTACATCCCAGTTTCCAAGAACAGCCCCTCCTCCAAGACTGTCAGTAATTATCGCCGCAGTATATTTACCTGTCTTCTTCATTATTTTTTCTCTGAGGTCATCTGCGGTCTTTCTCGGGTTTTCCGGAAGCAATACGGCATATCCCTCAGGCACATTCTGGCAGTCGATGCCGGCATTGTCAGCCATATATCCATGTTTCTTTATCATCCATCTGACCGAATAGGAAAACTCCATTATCCTGTTTGCATCCTCTTCCGAAAGACCGGGTTTGGCCAGAGAAAACAGTATATCCCTGAACTTCTTCTTTTTCAGAAGCCTTCCGCCAGGCATGACAAAGCTTACCTTTCCTTCACGGTTTATGAGTTCGATAAGACCCGGATTTTTACCGTAATATGCAGCTATCTTCCGGGACCTCTCGGAAGGAACCACTGAATCCAGCCTGACGCAGCGGCCCTCGAGTATGCTGACTATCTTGGATGTTACAACTACTATGTCCCTTTCCTGTATCTCGACGTTATCAAGCACAAGGTCAGCAACATCGATCTTCCCATAATCCTCCGGTATAACCGGCCCTTTCAGCATAACAGGAATGAATTTTACTTCATTGATGTCCACTCTGCTTATTCTCCTTAATGATTTCATTAAAATCTCTGCATGACCTTACGAAGTTTGTCAACAAGGGTTCTAATCCATAAACATACATAGTCATTGATTTATGCAGGTAAAAAATAGTAAAATACGATCAGAGTTATTCTTGGAATTGCAAAAAGGACATTCAATCGATTGTGGAGGTTTTCTCGTATGAGAAAGTATCAGCTCAGTATCATAACAGTATCTGTTTGCCTGGTAGTATTTCTTATTGGCGGGTGCTTATTATATCTGGATACCGACAGGGTATATTATCTGCCATATCCGGAAGGTTTTTCGAGCACGGTTGCACAAGGCAATCAAGGTCTGCTTAGCCACTATGAATTGAAAAAATTCGCAATTGATTTTCTCATGCCGATGAACACTCCGGTTTTAGCAGCGCGTTGCGGCAGGATAGTGGAGGTTGTATTAAGCAATCGTGATATAAATTGCGCTTCCAGAACCCTGTGCCCCAGCAATTATATAATAATAGAGCACATAGATGGCACCAGGGCAAAGTATGTCCATCTGAATCAGGACAGGAACCCCAAAGTGCAGGTGAATGAATATGTCGAGAGAGGACAATTTATCGCGTTCTCGGGAAACAGCGGCAACAGCTGGATGCCGCACCTCCATTTCGAGGCCTGGGCTCCTGATAGAAACGGTGATTTTAATCAAACCTTGAGGGTACATTTCGTGGATGTTGAAGGGGATGGCGTTCCTCGTGCATATAATACCTATACATCCCGGAACCGTCTGGACAACGGTAACTGTTTCGGAGACAGCGAACTGATTTCTGAATAAGAGATGACGTGCTGAGGAACTGAGATATTGCCCCATACAGTCACAGTTCAAAATGTTTTTCATGGTCGGAAAGCGGGGATTTGAACCCCGGACCCCAGCGTCCCGAACGCTGTGCTCTACCAGGCTGAGCCACTTTCCGAATGCATCACTTTATTAGAGATAAACTTCCATTTAGTCAAGCGCTAACAGCCCTACTCTCCATCATAGTTTTCATAGGAAATGAACCGTTCCCTGACTACCCTGGAGTCCATCTGCGAATTTATATTAAGCGGATATTCGGGGTTATAGAACTTGAACATTTTGTCAATATTGAACCCGGTTATCGGTATGGTAATATCTATTCCTGCAAAGACCTCGCTGGTTTTTCTTCCAGATTCCGGCGCATCACCTCTGAACCCCAGATAAGCCTGGAGAGGTTTTATAGGCTGAACCTGCACCTTTATGCTTCCACCGGTTAGGCTGTCTTCGTGTTTGCCGCTGTAATAATAAAGGCCTGGCCATATTGTAATGAATGCATAGTTTGGAACCGGTATGCAGACATTAAGGTCAAATCCCGGCAATGCCTCCTGGCCGCTGTTCAAGCCGGATGTGGGAAGATAGGCATTGAAATAGGCCGAGCCGTATTTGTAAAAGGCCTCTGCACCTATGCCGAAGCGTCTGTGATTATGGTCATTGTTATAGTCAAAATATCCGTTAATGCCGCCGATGATCTCACCTGAGAACATTGTAAAGCGTCCTCCCCCTCCCAGGCTTACTCCCAACTTCTCATGTCTTAGTGTAAGCATCGGGTCGGCATAGAAGAGAATGGAGTTGTATGACCCGAATGAAATCATTGTATCTGCCATATATCCGGGACTTGACTGGTCTGACACCATAAGCCCGCCTCCGGCCCACACGAATTCAGGCATAGCCGCAAAAGACGTTGCCGGGCAGAAGATAAGGCACGCTAAAATAATAAACGTCAGCCTCCTCATTATACACCTCCAGTTTTGATATCGCTTACTGCTTACCAGACTTCTTTGATGGCCTCGCAAACGGATTCCGGCCTTATTGTCGTCATTGGTTCGTTATGCAGCATGCGCATGTAGTTTATCTGACTTGTGCCAAACGGCGGAATGCTTACCCTCGGACATATCCTGATATGCGGCGTGAACGAATCATTATCAGGCCTCAAGTAAACAGACATGTTCAGGCTGTGCATATTAAGCGAATCTATATAGGCAAGAACTTTAATAATGCCTGAAAGCATTTCGGAAAGAATTCCTCCCCTCAAATCAGGCGCACCTTTACAATTTTTTATGACACCGATCACATCGAATATCCCCAGAGGGGCAAAAGCAACCACCCACGATATATTTTCGCTTTCCGCAATGAATCTCCGGGTCTCTTTCTTTTCATTCTCGATGAGAGCATACCAGAACAGTACCCCGTTATCTCCTGCATATTCCGACAAACCTTGTTCCATTGAACTGTAATAATTTGTCGGTGTAGAAGAAGCCGATACCTGCAGATGGGGGTGTACGATCGACCCGCCTGCCAGGGGCATATAGTTCCAGTTTATGGACTGATAGACCGCAGACGGCTGCCTTGATGCAATCTCTTCAAGATAGTCAATGCAGCAGTTCATGGAATCGGCGAGTATGGTCTCATCAAACTCTCCGAGGGGCACATAATGCTTTTTCGTCATAACCGTGACGGCTGCATTTTCATCGTTAGGGAAGGCATTCGGAAAGCAGATTGCATCACCCCTGATAAACCTTTCACTGCTTATGATATCAGGGTGGAACTTCGGTGTGACAAGCTCCACGAATTCCGGGCAGAACGGGCAGATTGCCTTTGATTTTTCGATTAATTCACCCAGGTCGGGCTTCTCAACGGGTCTGACCGGGAAATTAAGTATCCTTGTGGAATGGCCCGTGAGAGGATCATACCTGATCTCGGATGTTGCATCCACAGGAGCGTACTCTTTCATGGGATCAAGATACCGGGAAACTTTTGAAAGGCAGATGAATTCCATAACCGGTTAATTACTATACGCACCTTTCAGGGTCAAGCATATGAACAACAGTTTTATACCGTCTTCTTTCAAACAATATTTTCATGACCTTGTAAACGCGCCTCTGCCTATGTATAATCTATTCCATAATATTTATTTCAAAATACTAGGAACTGATAAATGAACGACCCTCTCCTTGCACGGCAGACCATGGTACGCGACCAGATAATGGCGCGGGGCATCAAGGATAAAAAGATATTAAAAGCCTTCACCGATGTTCCCAGGCATAAATTCGTGGAAGACTATCTCAAATACAAGGCCTATGACGATTATCCTTTGAGCATAGGTTTCGGCCAGACCATTTCCCAGCCGTACATGGTGGCTATTATGACCGAGGCCCTGATGCTCAAACCTGAAAGCAAGGTACTGGAAATAGGTACAGGCTCGGGTTATCAGGCCGCAATCCTGTCAAAGCTGGCAAACTTCGTGTATTCCATCGAACGTCTTGCCCCTCTTGCATCGAGGGCAAGAAAAACACTTGATGAACTGGGCATATTCAACGTGCATATTATCATTGGCGACGGCTCAAAGGGATATACCCGAGAAGCCCCTTTTGACAGGATTATCGTGACAGCCGGCGCTCCCTACACACCTGAAGCACTTATAGAGCAGCTTGCACCGGAAGGCATGCTGGTCATTCCTGTAGGCGACCAGTATCTGCAGGATTTGAAACGCATCACCAGAAAGAAAAACGGGATAAAGACCGAAAGTCTTGGCGGATGCAGATTCGTGAAGCTGATAGGCGAAAACGGCTGGAAGGATGAGGCCTAATACTTTCCGTTCCAGCGGCAGAAATTCTTTAAGAGACCTAGCCCTGCATCGCCGCTCTTTTCGGGGTGAAACTGGGTAGCAAATACATTTCTCCTGGCCATTATGGAGACAAAGTCAACCCCGTAACCCGTCTCGGCTATCGTGTCGGATTTCTCGGCCGGGTCGGGAAAGTATGAGTGCACAAAATAGAATTGAGCATCCCTGTCAACGCCTCGAAGCAGAGGATGTTCATTCCTGATAGATATATTGTTCCAACCCATATGAGGTATTTTCAAATCCATTTCAGGAAACCGCCTGACTTTCCCTGGAATGATGCCCAGACACTTTGTTCCCCCGTCTTCTTCGCTCTCATCAAGAATTATCTGGGTGCCTAGGCATATGCCCAGGAAGGGAGTCCCGTGTTCAACGACCTCGCATAACACCCTGTCCAGACCGGTATTTCTGATTTGCTCCATGGCCTTTCCTGCAGCCCCTACACCCGGAAAGATCACCCTTTCCGCATTCAGTATGGCATGAGGATGCCCTGTAATGATGCAGTCAGCACCGATATTCTTAAGCGCCCTTTCAACGGATCTGAGATTTCCGGCTTTATAATCGATAATCGCTATCATGATTCTATCTGGATGCTACAATTGCAGCTGCAAGTCAATCGGGTAAAGATACCTAATGCAGGTTGACATTATAGATATTTCACGCATATATCTTTTCCAATAAATTCCGGGAGGCCGCCTGACATGAGAAGGGCAAAAACAATCTTTTTTATGCTTTTCATTTGCATAAGCATGAGTCTGGCGGCTTGTTCAGATAATGTACATATAGGCGATGACGGTTCAGCCGATATCCCGATACATCTTGAAATTCCGGCAGGACATGTCCAGCCTACAGTGGGGCTTTCAGGTTTCATCCTGGGAACTTTCATAATGGTAAACGCATATATACTGATTATAGCCAGTGTCATTATTCTTGTTATCCGTGACAAGACAGCTAATTCCATAATTTCAGCAATAAAGATGGCGGTTCAGATGATGAACCCGCAATCAAATGAAAGTAAATTCTTGAGCATACTTGACATGCTCTCGCAGAACGACAGAAGGGTGCAGATAGGGACAGTGGGCCTTATCATTGGCATCATCCTGTCCTATTTCGGGGCCTGGATAGCGACATAAATCATTTTATCTCAGATTCAAACCCTGTTCATTTATGCATAATAAGTGCCTGCATTAAAACTCATTTTGGCTTATAAAGAGTATTATGGTAATTATATAAACCTATTTTAATAAATTTATATCAGAGAGGTGGAACTATGGCTCTTGGGAAAAAGGTTCAAAACACACGAATTGATACCCTTCTTCACATGAATATGTCCATGCAGCACTATGTCAGAAGATCATATGTCCAGGAAATCGATTTTACAAATATCATGAAACTCATGAAGGATTTCAACAAAGGCAAACCGGCGGCGGACAAGCTGCGGGTTCCGGGGGTCCTCATGAAGGCGATCGCCCTGAGCCTTGACTTCACAGATGAAAACGGCAGCAAGCCATACCGCCGCATGAGCGGTTACCTGCCATTTCTGCCTTGGGGCGGCAGCTGGGAAAGCTCATCGATAGATATTTCCCTGATGATAGTTCGCGAACTGGATGGAAACAGCATGCAGACATGCGCCTACACTTTTCGCGAGGTCGAGAAGCTCAATTCGGTCGATCTTTCAAAAAGCATATATGATGTATCAACAAAACCGGAAGATGAAGTACCGGAATATGTGTTTCTGAAGAAAATGGCCAGGCTTCCCATGCCATTACTGTATGTGCTTCTCTGGCTGACAAAGATACCGTGGATACGGGCCCAGATCATGGCTCCGACCTCGGTCTCCATACTTACGACGGACATGAAATGGGGTCAGGGGGAACACACAAGCATGTTCGGTCTTGCCAAGATAGACCCTGAAACAAACAAAGGCCTGCTCCAGTGGACATTCGATCATCGCCTGGGAATGGGTCTTCATTTCGGGCCTTTCCTGGCACACATCAAACATATTATGGATCCTGCAGATTTCTTGAAAAAAGACATCGAAGAATATAACAACAGAAAATAAGGAGACAATAATGCTGAAGATTGAAGACCTGCACGTGTCTCTGGGGGAGAAGGAAATCCTCAAGGGGGTGGATATGGAAATTCATCCCGGCGAGGTCTATATCCTTTTCGGCCCTAACGGTTCAGGCAAGACATCGCTTTTGATGACAATAATGGGTTATCCCCAGTACAGGGTCACCTCAGGCAAAATATTTTTCAAAGATACCGATATAACATATATGCCCGTTCATGAGCGTGCAAAGCTCGGTATCGGCATGTCATACCAAAGGCCTCCGACCATTAACGGCCTTAAAACCAGGAAAATGGTTGAGATATGCGGCCAGGGCAAAGAAACCGATGTTGATAAACTTGCAGCAAATGTCAATTTCACGGATTTTCTCGAAAGAGATATCAATGCCGGGTTTTCAGGCGGAGAAATAAAGCGTTCTGAACTGCTGCAGTTGATGGCGCAGCAGCCTGACCTTATGCTGTTCGACGAACCGGAATCAGGAGTTGACCTTGAAAACATAGCGCTTATCGGAAACACGATAGGCTCGCTTTTGCAACGCAGCTTCCAGGCGCATACCGAATTCTCTCAGAAGCATGCACACAGGGGCAGAAACAAGATGGGACTCATAATCACGCATACCGGCTATATATTGAATTATGTACCGGCCGACAGGGGACAGGTTCTGTTCAACGGTGTCATGGCATGCAGAGGTAATCCCCAGGAGATATTCCAGACAATAAGCAAGGCGGGTTATCAGGAGTGTATAAAATGCATGAGATAGATGAAAAAATTGAACTTGCCAGGGATAAAAAAGCGGCCATCGGTCCGGACATACCGCTCGATGAATACTGCATGGAAGGTGAGTGCCACCTCCCGATAGAAAAGCTTGATGAAATGCCTGCTGAAGACAAGGAAATCATGCTGAAGGCCGGAGTTGATGCGAGCGAGGCTGAACGTTCGGGTTCGTATGTCCAGAAGGACACAACCGCTGTCTATGCGCAGTCCATGATGGACGGGCTTGAGGTCATTCCCATCAAAGAGGCCCTCAAACTCGACTGGATCAAGGAATACTACTGGAAGCTT
>CAYNVT010000099.1:0-15972 GCA_964400685.1 uncultured Bacteriovoracaceae bacterium
GACCTTTTTGGTATAGTCGCCGCCCTGGCATGTAACGAGGATGTCTGCTGTCGCGAGGGTTTTGACGTCGTACGCATCTACAAGAGGCTTCACGCCAAGCCCTACATCGGGCCCCATCTGGCCGGCCTGGGATGTCGTTGCGAAGAACGCCTCATAGCCTTTGAAATCTTTCTCCGCCTTCATCCTGTCCATAAGGACCGAGCCAACCATTCCCCTCCAGCCGATAAATCCTACTTTTACCATGACGATTCCTTCCTTTGATTTTGAGTATCGCAAGCTCGCTTGCGACACTAAGAGATAATGATAAATCGGCCTCACGTCAATCTTAATCAGGTGAATCAAGCAAAAAATATTCTTTGGATAAATGTTGTTGACAAACCGGGTTTTTAAAGGATAACCAAACAGCCACGCAGGCGCGTAGCTCAGGGGGAGAGCACCACCTTGACGCGGTGGGGGTCTAGGGTTCAAATCCCTACGCGCCTACCATTCATACCTTTTCTGATGGGACTTTACCTAAAACCGCTCCTTTCATACTCATTTGTTACTCATTTTCACCTTTTCGTAACTGAGGAATCACTGTGATGTAATCATATCTTCGATATTGAAATTTTCATTCCGGAATTGGCTACTAGTATTACAAAAAAAGTCCCGCATGTTTCAGCAATTCCTGTTTTGTAACCAGGGGCTTTCATTCCTGTTCAATCAAATACATCTGTTAAATTTCTGCGGCATTCAACTCCTGGCAATCAGAAGCATTCCCGGGGTGTATAGTATCCATGTCGCAAAGAACGCGATGTCCGAATAGACCGGTACATGCAGGTTATACACAAGCCCGATCAATTCCATGACAAAGACGAGTGTCGAACCCGCTGCAATTAGGACAGCGCTTTTATGCGGAAAGAGTCTGCTGTGCAGCGATTCCCACCCTGTCCACAGGACGGTCGCGAGGCATATCCCATACACGATGCCGAGCCCCAGAAGCCCTACCTTGGCAAGGCCTGCAGCCACTGAGACAAGGAGCACTATAAAGGGGATATAAAAATAAAGCGGGAAAATGATTTTCTTCCATTGAAAGCGTCCGTCTTCGATGAAAAAGCCGAACCCTTTTGCGCTCCGTATGGATATGAGCAGCAGCGCCGGTACAAAAAGATATCCGCCTATTTTAAATACAAACGGGTCACTCATGATTTTATATGTATTAAGCAGAACTGCAGCATCGCCAAGAAAGGTAAGCGTGAATGCAATCGCACGGATCAGCCCGCCGTGCTTTTCCTTTTCGCTTGAACAAGCCGCCCACGCAATTGCCGTGCATAAGAAAGATGCGAGGAACTTGAGGTAAAATGTCGCACTAGATACGCCGCCATTGAGATAAGCGATAATATCAAGCACCACGAAAGCAATATAAATGCATACAAGAACAAGACTGAGTACATTGACCGTGAGCCTCTTTTTTCCTGACGATACATTATTCATATATCCTCCCTGATTCTTTTATCAATCACCCGGAACATATTTCTTTATGAATGCTTTTGTGATTTCCCCGAGATATCCGTCAAGTATCTCATAAACTTTTGAGAGTATCGGTTCCGGAACACCTTTGTAAAACGCCTGGGCAATGCCGCCTGTTATACACGCCAATGTGTCGGTGTCGCCGCCAAGAGATACGGCTGTCCTTATGGCGTCTTCGAAGCCGGTTGATTCAATAAATGCCCTGATGGCCTGCGGCACGGTGCCCTGACAGGAGACATCAAATGCATATGAATCACGGATGTCGTCTATGGCGAAGCTCAAGTCGTAGCCAAAGGTCTTTTCGATAAAATCACTGATTTCAATTTTTGTTTTTCCCGACCTAGCCAGGAATATTGCGGCTGCTACTGCCTGTCCGCCCTTTATCCCTTCAGGGTGACTGTGAGTAATTTCAGTGAATTCTCTGGCCTTCTGCATGACTACATCGATATCATTGAAAGCATAACCCACAGGGCTTATTCGCATTGCGGCCCCGTTGCCCCAGCTGTTGTAGGGTTTGCTGTGGCTGCCTTGCGCCCATTTCCTGAAAGCGCCGCCGTAACCGGCATTGGGATATAAATTGAAGAACTTCTTCAGATTGTCCGCATATGGAGTGCAGGTCAGAATCGAATCGGCCAGGGCAACAGTCAGGATAGAATCATCGGTAAAAAAGTTTCCGCCGGTGAACAGCTCGAAATTCTTGGTTTTTATATTGTTCCATTCATATACTGATCCGATAATGTCACCGGCTATGGCCCCGATCATACTGACTGTCAGTCTTAATCGTTACAGAAAAGGCTCTACAGACACAGTATTTCGTCTATGGTGAGGTCCTGCACCCTGACCGGGTCAATCCCTTTTATCCGCGCTGCCAGCTCTTTGGCTGAGATCTCTTTCATCGTGCAGATGATCCTGTAATCATGTTTTTCAAGCCACAGGAAAAAGTTCCATGCGTTGCAGTCCTTGCACTGGTTTTTTTTCTTTTCCTTATAGGCGTTGCCGGTCAGCGATTCGAGTTCTTTATGTTTCGGGCACTTGATATCCATACAAAAAGTTCCGGACTTGTATTTTTTTATCATCGCTTCACTCCTTGTACATAATTGTTGGTTCAACCTTTATCATTTACACAAGTTTTGCTCAACCTGGTATTAGGGATGGTTATTAATAATCAAATCGGCAACCTCTTTTCTCACCTCGTACAGGACCTTGCCGTCGTGCGTCCACGGCGGGCTCAGCGGGTTATACAGTCCCAGAACAGGTGCAACGCCCATCTGTGTGTAAGCCCTGGATACGACGCTTTTAACCGTGTCCACACCTGCGACGGATGACGCCATCTTGAACATCTCCCAGTCTTCAAGCCCGTCCCTTGTCTGCTTCAGGCGGATTGAGGTGATGGGGCCGTTGATCGATATCCCCTCAGGAGAACCGGCAGGTGCCAATGTGCCGTTATTATCACCGGGATAGAACAGGAACCCGTCGCCGTTGCGTGAAGAAACAGGGAAGGCGACCGGGTCTTTGAGCTTGCCCCAGGGGTCGTCTTTTACCCAGTACATGGTGCTCCAGTAAAGGAAACCGGTCGCACCCTCGTACCATGCACCCCACATGAGAATGCGCGGCTCGTAGCCGATTGTTGTATCGATATCATAACCCGGATACGGGGGGACCGTTGCAAGACAGACATAAAACCAGAGTTCACGACCGTCTGCGAGCATTTGTGCATACTGTTCGCGTCCCGCATATTTAATGCCGATTGCGCCGAGGAACCAGTCATCGTATTTCGTGACCTCGGGGCACCATATGTCGATTGTGTCGTCAAGGTCCTTTACCCACCAGTTTGTTACAAGGAATGCGCCTTTCCAGTCAGGGTCCGCCTCGAGGATGAGCTTAATATCATTTGCCACGACGTCATAGCTTTCCGCATTGGTGAACGGTTCATCCAGGACATACATGTAGACCCTGTCCATCCAGCCTTTTTCCTTGAGGTGTCTTGCGAATTCTTTTGCAGCCTCTTTGTACTGTTCATCGGTCAGGTTCATCTCCATCCAGCCGGTGCCGCCCGGGTAGAAGAAGCCTGCATTGAAGCGGTATAAAGGAACCTCGTCATTATAGAAGCTTCCGTCGAGCCTCGGGCCCATGACAGTATCGTAATTAGACCAGTCAACAGGCAGAAGATGTCCGTCGCTTCCGAATAAGAAAGGATATTCCAGCATGCCCACTGTACTGAAAGAGTCTATCCTGTGTCTGTGAAGCTCCTGTTCGTAATTGTTCTTAGCTTCCGTTAAGGCGGCTGCCGGATGATATTGAAGCGCACTTTCCGGCAAGAGCCCGTAAGAGGTAGCTATCGTTTTTTCCCTGGGGATGCTGAAATCCCAGACTGTCATGTTCACGTCTACATAAACCGGCTTCATACCGGCGGCGGTTATCTGAAGCCTTCCGGTATAAGCCCCGGCCGGGGTTTCTTCCGGGACATAAACTTCAACCCATACTGGCTGGTTTTTCAGTTTTGCTACATCAAAAGGTGCACCTGTTGCCGGATGTTCCGGATTATACGGATCGACGAAAGGGATCAGGGGGTCGGGATAATTACCGGACAGCCTCATATTCCCGACCACACCGTAAAGGAAAGAAGGGCTGTCCACTTTTACATAATATTCCCTGTACAGGGTAATGTTCTCTTTGGGGATAGCGGCACCATCAGGTCCGGTGAGATCAGCTACCGTAACATTGACGTCTCTAAGACCTTTAAGCCCGCCACCAACGACAACCTGGAATGATTCGTATTCATTTCTTGCGGCATATATGAAAGCCTGAGAATCTGTTCCTGCAGGCGTGTTCATCATGACCCTCTCGGTTGACGGTTCGACCCATACCTTGATTCCATCATTGCAGGCGCCAATACAAATCAGGATAATAATAGACAAAACAAGTTCAGTTATTCTTTTGTTCATATAAGACTCCTCATACGTCAATCATAAACAATGAATAACGAGTTTATAATCAGGCTGACGATGATTCAAGCCGATATTTTAAAATGTTTTAAAAAATTCCATTTGCTTTGCAGGTAGCTCTGTCCGATAATTCTTCAGGCTTTTTGTTTTCATTACGCCGGGTGCTTACTGGCAGCTTCTGCATACCGGAAAAGCGTGTAACGTAGCATGCCGGGGCTTAATTGTTAAGGGCGACAGGGGGGGGCAATCATGCGTATCAGTAACGGTAAAACCAGTCTGATCCTATTTATAATAATGCTTGCCGGTCTGTTCGTGGCTGTAGACGCCTGGGCAAGGCCCACTGTTGGGCTCGTGCTTAGCGGAGGCGGTGCCAGAGGGGCTGCACATGTCGGGGTCATACAGGTCCTTGAAGAGATGAACATTCCCGTTGATTTCATTGCAGGCACCAGCATGGGCTCGATAGTAGGAGGTTTGTATGCAATAGGAACTCCGCCGGAAGAGATAGAGCAGCTGACTACAAGGATGGACTGGAGTGAAATGTTCAGCGATACGATACCCAGGCAGATGCAGACATATCGACAGAAGGAAGGGCAGGAGAACTATATCTTAAGCGTATCGATTGATTCAAAGAAGGGACTGCGAGCCCCTAAGGGACTAATATCAGGCAAGAAACTCGACCTTACGCTCAGGGCGTTGACCCTCGGGGCAGGAGATGATTTCAATGCCTACCCTATCCCTTTCAGCGCAGTGGCCACGAATGTGGAGACAGGGAAGATGGTTGTGCTTAATAAAGGAGATCTCGCAATATCCCTGCGGGCCAGCATGGCTATTCCCGTGGCGTTTTCCCCGGTAGTGATCAACGGTATTCAGCTGATTGACGGAGGTGTGTCGAGAAACCTGCCGATTGATGTGGCCCGGCAGATGGGTGCCGATGTAGTAATCGCCGTCAATATAGGCACTCCGCTGAATAATGCAGAAAACATTAACAATGTCCTGAATATTGCTGATCAGACGACCGGTTTTCTGACGAATGATAACGTCGAACAGCAGATCAAAACGCTCAAAGAGGGTGACACCCTGATAACCCCGGATCTTGGAGATATAACGACAGGAAGTTTTGGCAGGATGGAGGAAGCTGTTGAGATAGGAAGGAAAACGGCATTGGCCATGACTGATGAGTTAAAGCGCTACTCGGTGAGTCCAGAAGAGTACAAAGCCTTCCGCGCTGGTCAGCTTAAGGCGTCGCACCGTCCCGGCAAGATTGAATTCGTCGAGATAGCCCAGAAAAAGCAGATCATCAATACGAACTTATTGAAAAAATATCTCAGCTACGTGCTTAACAAGACAAAGCGAAAGAAGGCAGAACCTGATGTACTCGCACAGACCATCTTTCAGATGTATCAACGGGAGGACCTTGAGAATATCGACTTCAAGCTCATCGAGAAAAACGGAAAACAGGGCATTCTACTCGAGCCCAGGCTGAAGGAGCATATCCAGCACAATATCGACCTTGGGTTCAAGCTGTCCAACGATTTCAAAGGCAATACCGGATACGATATCATGCTGGAATACAGGATGACCCATATCAACAGGCTGAATGCGGACTGGAAGAACCGGTTCAGGTTCGGTGAGATACGCGAGGCCTACACCGAATTCTACCAGCCTCTTGAACCTGAGGCCTGGAGGGCTTTTGTGGCTCCGTACGGGATGTACGATTCGAATCCATATTATGTATACGACGGATCGTCACGCCTTGCCCAATACCAGTTCGACGATGTGTATGCCGGGGCCGACATCGGATATCAGATGGCTGAATTCGGGGAGGTGCGGATCGGCCTTTTTGCAGGATCGAGTGATACGGAACTCAAGACCGGAGACCCGTCACTGCCGGAAGTGGGTTTCCACAATGCCGGCTACAGGGCAAGCCTTGTCTTTGATCAGCTCGACAATACGTCATTTCCTCATAGCGGCGGGTATCTTAATGCGGTCTTTACAGCCGGAAGGAAGGGGCTCGGATCTGACGAAAACTTTGATGCAATAGAGACGATGGGCCTGGTACCGGTCACATTTGGCAGGAGTACGATTTCAGCCAAAGCGAGGTGGGATTCGTTGATGGACGGCACGGAAGATTTCAACCAGCTGTTCTTCCTGGGAGGATTTCTGGAGCTCTCAGGAATGGTTCAGAACCAGCTTTATGGACAGCAGCTGATTCTGGGCGAACTCATATATACGTTCAGGCTCCTGAAACAGAAGGTGTTCAACAACGATCTGTACGCGGGATGTTCTGTAGAAGCAGGCAACACATGGATGAGCAAGTCGGATGTGAGTTTTGATGATCTACGCGGAGCGTTCAGCGTATTCCTCGGTGCAGATTCCATCATAGGGCCTGTATATCTGGCATATGGACATGCCGAAGGCGGCAACAATGCAGTCTATTTCTACATCGGCTCATTCTTCTGAAGCCGTAGCATTTAATATTTTTACAATGAAAATCTTTTAATTCAATTGTCAAAAATTGTAAAAATTATTGCGCCTTCTTGTTTACACCACTTACTTTGCCGATAGTCTCTTAACACAGTTTAAAGGAGGATATTCATGTTCAAGAGAATAATGCTTTTCATACTGACGAATATTCTGGTGATGGTCACCATATCGTTAATAATAAACATCCTTGGAATAAATCCCTACCTGAACCGGTATGGCCTGAACTGGCAGTCCCTTGCAGTTTTCTGCCTGATATGGGGTATGGCGGGCGCATTCATTTCGTTAGCCATGTCGAAGTTCATTGCAAAGCATGCATATGGCGTGCAGATTATCGATCCGAATTCGGGGCATCCGCTGGTTGCGCTTATAAGCAGGCTATGCATGCAGGCAAATCTGCCTATGCCCGAAGTGGGCATTTACAATTCGCCGGAGATAAATGCATTTGCCACAGGCCCTACAAAGAAAAGAAGTCTGGTGGCTGTTTCATCAGGGCTTTTGAACAATATGAACAGCGCCGAAGTGGAAGGGGTGCTGGCCCATGAGATAAGCCATATAGCAAACGGCGACATGATAACAATGACGCTCATTGCCGGAATCGTTAACTCGTTTGCCATGTTTCTCTCCCGCGTTATCAGCTATTTCGTAAGCCTCGGGGTAAGAGAGGAGATGGCGTATCTTGTGAGATTCGTTCTTACCATTGCGCTCGACATCATATTCAGTATCTTAGGTTCGATTGTAGTGGCTGGCTTTTCAAGAACCAGGGAGTATCGCGCCGATAAAGGTTCGGCAAACCTTGTCGGAAAGGATAAAATGATTGCCGCCCTTGAGAAACTGCAGGCGGTCTATCAGCCCATTGATAGAAGGGCGCCGTCGCTCAATACGCTCATGATAGCAGGCAAGGGCTCTTTCATGGAGCTTTTCGCAACTCATCCCGCGCTTGATAAAAGGATTGAGGCGCTTAAACTGTTATAAGCTTGCCGTAATAAAACAGATGGAGCTGCTTTCCGACGAACCTGAATCGGCATCGGCGGATTCGGCATCAGTTGTCTGCTCTTCGCCCGGTTCAGGCTCGGCGCATATTTTGTCGAGCCATTCTCCGATATAAGGAAATGTAACCTCAGGTGCGTTCAGGCCGCAGGGTACATCGACATGGGCCGAATCAGGGATCATGTGCCATTCGTCATAGAGATCCGGCGTCTTGGCATTCATGAGGAGTTCTACAACATCATCGGCAATGACAAGGGCGTTTGATTCCGACAAAACTGCTATGGTCGGAACGCTCAGGAGGTACATGTTTCTGTCGTAATAATAATATCCGTCATTACCTCTCTCGGGTACGGGTCCGGCAAGGACATCCTTGTTCTCCTCTCCGTTTTTCCAGTGTTCCCTTATCGATCTGTGCAAACCAAGGTCGCCCCATTGCGCAAGCGCTCTCATATAGGTGCTGGCAAAGGCGTAGCGTCCGTAATAATCAGCCACATAAGGATGTGTGTTGTCCATGTACCAGAAATCGAGATAAGGTATCAGATAGAGATTTCCGCCGGAAAGCCTGTCAAGTTTGGTTATGGTTCCGAAAATGAGGTCTAATGTTGCTATCGTTATATCGCTGTTCTTTAAAAGAGGGTTCACGGTGTTGTCCATGAGAGAGTCGATATCAAGATGAACCGGATTGTTAAGGAGTTTCCAGATGGCAGGGTTGTCAATGTAATCAGGGACCCAGGGCGTAAGGCCCGGGTCAATTGCAATATAACCTTTAATCTTTGCATTGCGCTCTGCTGCAAGGAGTACATTCGATTTCAGGTGCGGCAGGTATCCTCCGGTATATCCTTTCTTTAATTCTCCAATGTCAAAAGACGCTCCCTGCAGGTATGCATAACAGGCGAAACCGCCCGTGCTGTGGCCTCCGATTACCGGCTTCTTGCCGGTTATTTCAATAACCTTGTCAATGCATGCCTCACTGTCGAGGACCCCCCAGATGTCCAGGGTGGTCATGTTACTGCCTTTGCCGCTCCTGAATTCGCCGCGGCCCGTACCTCTGTAGTTCGTAAGCCAGGGGTCATAACCTTTCAGCCAGAAGTAATGGGCCATGCTGTAATAGAGCATGGGGTCCTCTTCGATATACTTATCGCCCTGCGCCCATTTTGCAAGCGGGCTCGGGAGCTGCATATCCCTGTAATCATTCTTGCGCTCTTCTGGCGTGTGGGAGAGGAATTCGTTCATGTTCGCAAATATGCCGTTAAACAGGATAACCGGTTGCCCGTCAGTCCTGAAAGGTGCATTTTCATCGGGCCTGTATCTTTTAAGCTTGAGGATAACGCCGTCTTTTGCTGTTGCCGTGTACAATCCGTCAGCAGCATTAGCTGCAAAAGGTATTAACAGGAAAAGCAGAATCAGAGCCGGTCTCATTATATTGCTGTAAACAATTGTGTTCATGCCCCACCCCCTAAAAAAATCTGAATCAAAATTTTATTTCGGGAAAGCCAAGCCTGTGTACATATTACATTATTAATGCAAATCATGAAAGCCGAACCTTAAGAAAAAACTTCAGGACAAACTGCTTCGATGCACGGTAAATCGTGAGTTTACAATGAATATTTTTTATTATATATGCGGCCTTGCAGGTATATTTTTTATATCAGTTTAAATATGCCAAACAATAATTCTTTTTTTTGGAGACCGTATGTCTGAAACCATAATGCTTGACGGCAGGGCTGTTCCTTCTGGAAAAACCATAAGGGATTTAGTAAAGGGACGTGATGTTGTTGCTGCAAAGATCGGCGGCATAGCAGTTGACCTTTCGACAGAGCTCACAGGTACGGAAACGGTTGAGACAATAAAGGGTGATTCGAAAGAGGGGCTTAATATCATCAGACATTCCTGTGCTCATATTATGGCAGAGGCCGTAAAGGCGCTGTTTCCTGATGCCAGGCCGACAATTGGACCGTCTACAGAAGACGGGTTCTATTATGACTTCGACAGGGATACGCCTTTCACGGTTGAAGACCTGGCAAAGATCGAAAGCAAGATGGCTGAGCTCGTCAAGGCTGATCTGCCGTTCTTAAGGAGGGTTCTCGCAAGAAAGGATGCGATAGATTTCTTTGAGAAGAACGGGGAGCCATACAAGGTTGAAATATTGAATGACATTGCCGACCCTGAAGTCTCCACATATGAGCAGGGCTCTTTTATAGACCTGTGCCGCGGACCCCATGTGCCTTCAACCGGATATGTCAAGGCGTTCAAGCTCCTTTCCGTTGCCGGAGCATACTGGCGCGGCGATGATAAAAACAAGATGCTTCAGCGCATATACGGGACAGCATTCGCTTCGAAGGATGCGCTAAAAGATTATCTCAATTTCATAGAAGAAGCAAAAAAGCGCGACCACAGAAGACTTGGCAGGGAGCTTGAGCTGTTCATGATAAGCGACGATATAGGCCCCGGCATGGTCGTATTTATGCCCAAAGGCGGGATTTTAAGGAGCATCCTGGAAGAGTTTGAAAAGAGACTTCACCTGAAAAACGGATACGATATCGTATACGGGCCAAGCCTTCTGAGGGGAAAACTCTGGGAAATATCGGGTCATATGGACAATTACAAAGAGAATATGTATTTCTCGGAAGTGGACAGTCAGCTTTATGGTATCAAGCCAATGAACTGCCTGTCCCATATCCAGATATATAAATCGAAAGTCAGGAGCTACCGCGACCTGCCTCTCAGATATTTCGAACTCGGTTCCGTTATAAGGCATGAGAAGTCAGGGGTGCTGCATGGTTTATTGAGGGTAAGGCAATTCACGCAGGACGATGCCCACATTTTCTGCAGGCCTGATCAGATAGTTGAAGAGATTACATCGGTTATAAACCTGGTTGATAAGGTCATGGCCATATTCGGCTTTGAATATGAGGTGGAGGTCAGTACGAGACCCGAGAAATCAATCGGTTCTGATGAAGACTGGAAGCTTGCAACAGAGGCACTGATCGAATCCCTCGATAAAAAAGGTCTGCCTTATGACATCAATGAAGGCGACGGTGCATTCTATGGTCCCAAGATTGATATCAAGATAAAGGACGCCATAGGAAGAAAATGGCAGTGTGCGACCATTCAGTGCGACTTTGCCTTGTCTCAGAAATTCGATATCAATTATATTGGAACCGACGGCGGCAAACACAGGCCGGTCATGCTTCACAGGGTCGTGTTCGGTTCTATGGAAAGGTTCATAGGCGTTCTGATCGAGCATTATGCCGGCGCTTTCCCTGTATGGATCGCACCTGTCCAGGCCGTTGTAATGAATATTACCGATTCTCAGGCAGACTACGCCGGGGAAGTTGTCGCTAAACTCAGGGATGCCGATATCAGGGTGGAATTTGATGACCGCAACGAAAAGATCGGCTTCAAGATAAGAGAAGCAAGGCTGGCACAGGTTCCCTTCATGCTTGTAATCGGCGATAAGGAAAAATCGGAAAATATTGTCATGGTCAGAGACCGTTCGGGCCAGCAGAATCCGTCTTCGGTCGACGAATTCATAAAAATGGTAAAAAATGCCAATCCCCTGGCCTGATACGTATTGACAACATGTAAGCTCTAGGGTACATAATCGCATCTTTTTATTTAGGGAGGCCGGTATAAGTAAGGATAACGATAAAGAAACAATAAGGATTAACGAGAAAATAGTGGCCGACAGTGTAAGAGTAATAGCACCGGACGGTGAACAGCTGGGAATCATGACAGTGCCGATTGCACTGGAAAGAGCAAACAGTCACGATCTCGATCTTGTTGAGGTTTCGCCGAAAGCAGTACCGCCTGTTTGCCGGATAATGGATTACGGCAAGTATAAATATGAACAGACTAAACGGCAGCACATTGCGAAAAAGAAACAGACTTCGGTTGTTCTCAAGGAGATCAAATTCAGGCCGAAGACTGATGAACATGATTACCAGTTCAAATTAAGGCATATAAGGAAATTTCTCGAGGCCAAGAACAAGGTTAAAGTAGTTATATTTTTCAGAGGCCGGGAAATAATACATAAAGATAAAGGTTTGGCTATTCTGGCAAGGGTTAAGGAAGAAGTTGCGGATCTTGGTTCGCCGGCAAACGAACCCATGCTGGAAGGCAGGATCATGGTAATGATGGTGGTCCCGAAATAGTTTTCTTAAGGAGTTTTAAAGATGAAAATCAAAACGAACAGAAGTGCAGCAAAGAGGTTCTCGGCAACGGGTGGCGGTAAGTTGAAGAGGGGAAAGGCTTTCCACAGGCATCTTCTCTCTTCAAAGAACAGGAAACAGAAACGCCATCTCGGTAAATCTGCCATAGTTGATTCTGCTAATATGGCCGGACTGAGAAGAATTCTTCCATATCTGTAAGGGGAGTATAAGATGCGAGT
The DNA here is from genome assembly GCA_964400685.1 of uncultured Bacteriovoracaceae bacterium. Classification (GTDB taxonomy): domain Bacteria; phylum Desulfobacterota; class Desulfomonilia; order UBA1062; family UBA1062; genus DATCTV01. The sequence goes on from CAYNVT010000099.1 coordinate 12,316, forward strand.
AAAACGCGGAATAGTAGGCAACAGGAAAAAGCGGGCTCTCCGCAAGGCGACCAAAGGGTTTGTCGGCGGCAGAAGAAAGCTCATGCGTGCAACGATTGAGACACTGAACAAGGCCATGACCTATTCATACAGGGACAGACGCCAGAAAAAACGCGAATTCAGGAGACTCTGGATTGCCCGTATAAATGCTGCGGCCAGACTGGAAGGCAAGAATTACTCCAGATTCATAGCAGCTCTTGACTCGGCAGGCGTCGAGCTTGACCGCAAGGTTCTTTCAGACATAGCAGTAACCGATCCCAAGGGTTTTTCATATATTATAAATACTGTAGCAGCGGCATAAATGGAACAAAAGCTCGAAGAACTGCGCGGGGTATTTGATAACGACCTCGCGCTTGCCAGAACTTCCCAGGAGCTTGAAGATTTAAGGATAAAATATCTGGGAAGAAAGGGAGAGCTTACATCCATACTCAGACAGATGTCAGGCCTTTCAGCGGACGAAAGGCCGAAAATCGGCGCCCTTTCAAATAAGCTTAAAAACTACATGGAAGAGGCGATTACCTCAAAAATCAAGGAATCAGGTTCTATTAAGATTAAGGGCATCGACATAACACTTCCCGGACGCAGGCCGAGACAGGGCACAATTCATATAATCAACAAGGTAAAATCCGATATAGAAAATATATTTCTGGGACTTGGTTTTACAATTGCAGACGGGCCTGAGGTTGAGGACGATTACCATAACTTCGAGGCGCTTAATATCCCCGCCCATCATCCTGCACGCGACATGCAGGATACATTTTATTTTACCGATGATGTGCTGTTGAGAACACAGACTTCTTCCGTACAGATAAGGGTTATGGAGACCAAGCCGCTTCCTGTAAGGATTATTGCACCGGGAAAGGTTTACAGATGCGATTCCGACGTATCGCATTCCCCCATGTTTCATCAGGTTGAAGGGCTCTGGGTTGAAGAAGGCATTACCTTTGCCAACCTTAAAGGTGTTCTTTATTCATTCATTCATGAGATGTTCGGAAAAGAACTTCCTCTGAGGTTCAGGCCGAGTTTCTTTCCGTTCACTGAACCCTCGGCGGAAGTGGATATGGGCTGCATCATATGCAAGGGAAAAGGCTGCCGGGTTTGCAAGAATTCTGGATGGATTGAGATTCTAGGCTGCGGGATGGTTAATCCGCATGTTTACAGCTATGTCGGAATCGATGCAGAAAAGGTGACCGGACTGGCTTTCGGGATCGGAGTTGAAAGGGTGGCGATGCTGGTTCATGGCATTGATGACATAAGGGCGTTTTATGAAAACGACATCAGATTCCTGACCCAGTTCCCCCTTAAATAAAAAAATGAAGATAAGCTATAATTGGATAAAAGAGTTCGTCGATATTGACGCACCGGCTGCTGATGTGGCTTCGGCGCTTACAATGAGCGGGATAGAAGTGGAAGGTCTGGAACATTCGACCATTCCCGAAGAGATAATCAGCTCAAAAATAATTGAAGTAATGCCTCACCCAAACGCGGATAAACTGAGCATATGCATGGTTGATGCGGGATCGGGTGAACCGATAAAAGTCGTATGCGGTGCCCCCAATGTCAGGACAGGTCTTGTAAGTGCATATGCGCCTGAAGGGGCAATGATCGGAGACTTCAAGGTTAAAAAGGCTAAAATAAGAGGTGAGGAATCTTTCGGTATTCTGCTCTCGGAGAAAGAGCTCGGTCTAACGGATGACCACACAGGCATAATGGAACTTGATGATGGGCTTAAACCGGGATTAAGCCTATTGACGAGCAACAATCTGGAAGACTGGCTGTTCGAGATAAATGTGACTCCAAACAGGGGTGACTGCCTGTCCGTGCTTGGCATTGCGAGAGAGCTTTCTGCCATATACAAAAAAGAACTCCGGCTCCCTGTTTTTACAATCAATGAAGATTTCGAGCCGGTTGAGAAATATCTGAATGTCGAGATAATTGCGAAAGACGGCTGTCCGCGATACTGCGCCAGACAGATAAGGGACGTTAAAATCAGAAAAAGCCCGTTCTGGATGAGACGAAGATTGTTCCAGTCAGGAGTACGGGCGATCAACAACATAGTAGATATTACAAACCTGGTGATGCTTGAATACGGCCAGCCCCTGCATGCCTTTGACTACAGGTTTCTTGACGGGCATGGTATTATTGTAAGAAGGGCTAAGCCGGGGGAAAAATTCGTCACGCTGGATTCGGTCGAAAGGATACTCACTGAAGAAGATCTGCTCATCTGCGACAATTCAAAACCTGTTGCCCTGGCGGGTATCATGGGAGGCGAAAATTCGGAAGTCAAAGATGATACGACGGACGTAACACTGGAAAGCGCATTTTTTGATCCCATAGGCATTAGGCGCACATCAAGAAAATCAGGGCTTTCAACAGAAGCGTCATACAGATTCGAGAGAGGAATTGATCCTGAAATACAGGCAATGGCGGCAAACCGTGCATCATGGCTTATGCAGGAACTTGGAGACGGCAAAACAGCAAAAGGCATAATCGATAAAAATTATTCGACCCTTTCTGGCAGAGTGGTACCGCTTCGAAGGGATTATCTTCGAAGGGTTCTTGGCGTATCGGAATTTTCAAACAGCGATGTTGAAGAAATATTTATAAGGCTGGGCTGTAAAGTTGAAGGATCAGGTGACGTCTGGAAAGTTACCGTTCCGGCTTTGAGGCATGACCTTGAGCATGAAATCGATCTCGTCGAGGAGTTCATCAGGATATATGGCATGGACAGGGTAAAACCTGAGCTGCCTTTGTACAGGCCTGAAGGTGAAGTTTACGGGCATGACCTGACCAGATCTTTAAAAATAAGGCTTGCATCAATGGGTTTTAACGAGATTATCACCTATTCATTCATTGCTCCGTTCTGGAAGAAGTTTTTCGGAGAAGGCATGCTCCAGTTGAAAAACCCCTTGTCTGAGGATATGAGCCTGATGCGCATATCTCTTATTCCGGGACTGGTTAGTGCAGCGGCAAGGAATAAGAACCTGCAAAACAAGGATATAAACTTATTCGAAACGGGAAGATGCTTCTTCCCGAAAGAAGGCCAGAAACTTCCTCTGGAAAAAGAGATGGTAGGTGTCGCTGTTTCAGGAAGCCGAAGGGATCAGCATTTTTCTGAACAGAGAGTGAATGTCGATTTCTATGATATTAAGGGCATTGCCGAGACATTGATTCCGGATATTAGTCTCAGACTCTCAGATCATGCTTTTTTCAAGACAGGGGTACAGGCAGATATTTTATCAGCAGAAAATGTTGTGGGTTGTCTGGGGGCTGTATCTGAAGAAATATTGCAAATAATGGATGTCAATGAGGATATATTTATACTCGAGATCGAGTTTACTGCTTTATCAACCAGAGAGTGGACAGGCATGAACTCTGTCCCGAAGTTCCCAGCCACATGGCGGGATCTGTCTCTTATAACGGATGAAGATGTAGAATATGGAAAGATAGAGCAGCTAATAAACGGTCTGAAGATAATAGAGCTTAAAAAGGTGACGCCGATCGATACCTATTCTGGAGATAAGCTCCCTTCAGGAAAGAAGGGGATAACTGTCAGGGTGACTTACCAGTCGCTGGAGAAAACACTTGACGACAAGCAGATAAACAAATGGCAGGATA
>CAYNVT010000100.1:0-9074 GCA_964400685.1 uncultured Bacteriovoracaceae bacterium
GAGATTCTAATAATGCTGGAAGATGCAAAAAGGCTTGTCCTTGAAATCGCAAAGCTCGTCTGGGAGAGAAGGCTCTCCGATACGGCGGGCGGCAATATAAGCGTGCGGGAGGGCGACCTCGCATGCTGTACGCCAAGGCTTATGGGATATCGTCTGCGCTGGCAGATTACAGACGCCGATCTTTCCGTGGTCGATCTTGACGGGAATGTCCTCGAAGGGCCGAAACAGATAACCAGAGAGGGAAAACTGCACCTTGCCCTTTACAAAGAGTTCCCTGAAGCGCATGCAGTTATTCACGCCCACCCCTACTGGACGAACGTGTTCGTAGCAAAAGCGAGGCCCATCATCCCGAAACTGGAAACAACCGAAAAATTCGGCGTGATAGGCTGCTGCGAAGAGGCGCACGGCTACTCCGAAGAGCTTGTCGAAAGCGTGCTCGGTCATTTCAGGGGGAAAAAGTCTCAATGGGAGAAAAGTCCTCTTATGGCCATCATGCCGCGCCATGGAATAATCGCGGTAGGCAGGGACATGAACGCCTGCTTCGACATAGTCGACAGGATAGAGACCGAATGCCGCTGCCAGATCCTGGGAAAGCTGCTTGATCTATGATACTTGCAGTTACACTGAACCCTGCAATAGATTTTACGGTTTTTGGTGACAACTTCAGGACAGGAACCACAAACCGTGGGCAGGATGTATATCCCGATGCCGGAGGCAAGGGAAACAATGCGGCCAGGATTGCGAGGCTTCTCGGAAGTGAGGTCATGGTTACGGGTTTTCTGGGCGGATTCACGGGCGATTTTATCACCTCGGAGCTTGAACGTGAAGGAATCCGGACGGCATTTTACCGTATAAACGACCTGACCCGAATAACGCTGGCCTATGTGGACAATATTACCAGCAGCGAAACAAAGGTCGTGCCGTTCGGACCGAAGATTTTAACACAGCAAGCCGAAGCATTCTGCAGCCACTTTGAAGAACTGCTGATTCAAAACGATTTTTCAATAGTTGCATTATGCGGATCGCTCGCAAACGGCCTGATGGATGATTATTATTCAAGGCTTGTGGGCATTGCAAAAGCCCATGAGATTCCGGTTGTGCTCGACACAAGCGGCAAGGCGCTGAAAAAAGGGATCGAATCCTCTCCCTTTTTGATAAAACCCAACATGGATGAAGCGGCTGAGCTCTCGGGATTAAATTCGCTTGATGAAATCACCTCATTCCTGAGAACACTCACGCCGAAGATCGGAACCGTGGCGCTCACACTCGGGAAAGACGGGGCAGTCTTCATTACAAAAAATCATACAGCCAGGGCGAGCGTCGGACCGGTTGACGCCATCAATCCGGTAGGGGCGGGGGATGCATTCATAGGAGGCTTCCTGGCGGCCTACGACAAATCCGGCACGGACACCGAAAAGCTTTATTCCTGGTCAATGGCGGCTTCGGCATGTACTGCACGGTCAAAAGGCCTTCTATGGCCGCCTGAAATGTTTGATGAAACGGTTAAGACCGTAACCGTTGAATCAGAATAGACAGGACCCGACTACACCGGTAATCCCGGATTGTTCTTTTATGGAAGTCTCTCCTGATGCGTTGCGGCATTTTTCGCAGTCTTGGCCTGTTCCCGCTGATAGCCTGAGATTATGGCGGTGACGATCCTGTCAAAAAACAGGCCCACATAAAAATCGATCTCCATGAGCCTTTTAAGTTCGAAATCATCGTTCACGCTGAGGTCTTCCCTGAATGCATGCCATATCTCGCGCTTGATTAGCTGATAGAGCCTGACTACCTCGTCCAGAGGAATGCCTTCACGCATCCTCTGCGCACCCAGATCGGAATAGTATGCGAAAAGGGTATTCTTTGATTTGTTCTTGTCAAGCCAGTTGCCGAGGCGTTCATAGACATTGCGGATCACCTGGTAAACCCGCTCGGTCAAAATATCATCCGGTATTCCGCGGTACTGTGAAAATTCTTCATTATTGTAAACGGTCTGCACGATGTTTTTAGCTATATCATCCGCGCTTTCCTCTATAAGCTCCATAAACTTCTTATACATGATCCATTACCTCACCTTGACGATAATAAAGGCATATCCTCATTTGTCAATGCGCCCTTGATTTTCCAATACTATATTGAAGCCTGAATCGTCACATAAACGGTTCAACCCTTCCATGCAAATTTCAAGACCCTTTTACCAGTGCCTGAATCTTCTCTTTAAGTTCGGGGTTTTTGATATTTTCATATGCATGGCTGTCAATATCTAGTTTGACGGGTACGGGTTTTTTCAATACCGGTTCTGTTTCCGTTTTCAACACCCCGATCTTCGAATCTATCTCCTTTATTCTGAGGTTGGTAAGCTTTCTGATGTTTTCAATGAGAGTGAGTTCAAGCAGGCCCACCTGCTGCACCCAGACAGGTGAATCGCATAGGATCTCAAGCCTTGAACCCTTCAGTTTTGCAGGTGTTGTATGCCCGGCAAAGACCTTGCCCGCTATCTCGGTCCAGTCCGCCTTTATCCTGAGAATCCTGTACATGTCCTTGCTTATCATCCCGAGATGGTTACCAAGCCTGTCCAGTTCTTTGTTTTTCATGAATAGTTCCTGTTAAGTTCCTGCTCTAGAAGAATCATGTCTTCCGGGAGTTGAGATATGAATTCCATATATTCTCCCGTTTCGGGATGATTGATGCCAAGGATATGCGAATGAAGCATCTGCCGGTCAATCTTTTTCACATAAGCCCTGACAGCGGCATTGGCAATGTTCGCAGCCCTTCCCTTTCCCCCGTATTCGGAATCCCCTACGATGGGATGACCCAGGTCCGACAGGTGCACCCTTATCTGGTGAGTGCGGCCTGTCTCAAGGCTTAGCCTCAGCATTGAAAACCCGGGCCATGATTTCATCACTTCCCAGTTTGTGACTGCAGGCCGTCCCGATCTAGCTTTCGATGTCATCTTCTTCCTGTCACCAGGATTTCTGTTTATGAGGTTTTCAATTCGCCCGCTGTTACCTGTCATCATGCCGAAGCAGATGCCGATATAGACCCTTTTGTGCGTATGCTCCTTGAATGCATCAGAAAGCCTGCCATATGCATGCTGGTTTTTTGCAACCACCATAACGCCTGATGTCAGCTTATCGAGCCTGTGGACAATGCCCGGCCTTTCCATGCTGCCCACGTTAGCCATCTGCGGATATCTTGCAATGAGCGCATGGACAAGCGTTTTTTCAAAATTGCCTGCGCCAGGATGAACGACAAGACCCGCTGGCTTATCGATTACGATAAGGGCCTCATCATCATAAAGTATACTAAGCTCGGTTTCCCAGGGCATGATATCCGAGGTCTTTTCCTCTTCAGGCTCAAAGACTACGCTCATACCGTCGGATACGGCAAAGGAAGGTTTTCTCTTAAGCGAATCGACACTTACCCTGTCTTCCGAAACAAGGCGTGTCGCAGCGGACCTGCTTATCCCAGCCCTCTTCGCGAGAAAGACATCGAGCCTGCTGCCCGTGTCTTCTGCTGATACTATGAGAGTAATCTGTTTTTTCGTTTCCATGACCGGACCGGCGCCTATCTGAAAAGCCTCAGCAGGCCGGTGATATGAAACTTCAATATGGCTTTTTTCAGTGACGGCATAGCTGTTTTTGCCGCCTTGTAGCCTGCTGCAATATAGGCGTCAAGGTTTTCAAAGGCAGACCATGGGGCATCCCCAACTTCCGGGTGTATCACAAAATCTGCTTCCTTTGTCCTGAGCATGTTCATGGACGACCTCGCTATGTCATTAGCCCTTATCATTATATCCATGCTGTTTTTAAGCCCGCTCTTCGCATCGATCGACATGATGTCGCGCGATACGTCGGACGCAATGATAAAATGCGCGCCAAGCTGTTTTACTGCCGATATCGGGACACTCTCGGCCCATCCGCCGTCAACATACATGCCGCCGTCCATGCTGACCGGAGACAATGCCCCGGGAACGGCGCTCGAAGCCCTTATGGCCTTTCTCAGGGAACCTGAACGGAATATAACAGTGTTGCCCGATACAAGGTCAAGGGCAATGCAGGCGAACCCGAGTTTGAGGTCTGAAAAATATTTGTCCGGGACTAGTTTTTCAATCTCTTCAAAAGCGGCCTGAGAAACGACCGAGTCCTTTGTCATGAAACGGTAGAATGCATACCCTTTCTTTGCAGTATCGAACATCTTTTCAAAAAAGCCCATGTCAATGTCCGCCCCTCCGGAAAGAGAACCCATCTTCTGAACCTGCTTTAAAAATTCCTCGGAAGTGAGAACTCCCCTGATAGAGCTTTCCGTAGCGGATGCGCTCAGGGTATCGGCATAGACAGCACCTACAATAGCCCCCATGCTTGTACCTGATATGACGTCCGGTTTTATGCCTGACTCCTCCATCGCCTTCAAAACGCCTATGTTGGCGAGCCCCCTCACTCCACCACCGCCGAGCGCAATCCCTATTCTGTATGGTGATTTAAAGGGCATTGTTAATCCTTTCGGCGGCATCATTCAGCTCTTCAACCGAAATGGTTTTCACATCGAACATCAGCTTCTCATCTTCAATCCTGCATACAATCCCGGCCTCACGAAGCCTTGCATGGACGGCAACGGAATCAGGTGCCGAAATTACCACGGCAAATGACGGGATCGTGGATGTCGGCGCTGCCCCGCCGCCGATTACAGCCTTTGTCTCGATGATTGTGCCTTTCGCCTTAAGCTTTCTCTTGAGCGTCAGGACCCTTTTTCTCACATCGGAGCTGTCTTCTGTAATCATCCTTAATACCGGCAGTTCGTCATACATCTCCATCCCGATAAGCTTTAGCGTTTCGACAAGCGCAGCCAGGCTGAACTTGTCAATCCTTACTGCCCTGTGCAAAGGGTGCTTCGACATTTTTGAAACGAGCTGTTTGCGGCCTACAATGATGCCTGCCTGCGGGCCGCTCAGGACCTTGTCTCCGCTGAAGGATACTATATCCGCCCCGTCCGTAAGGCATGAAGGCACCGTCCACTCTCCGTGAATCCCGAACGGGCTTAAATCAAAAGGCATACCCGAACCCATATCCACATATAAAGGCAGGCCTCTAGATTTTGCCAGAGCAGCCAGTTCCTTTATTTCGGCCTCATCAGTAAAACCGATGAGAGCGAAGTTGCTTCTGTGGACCTTCATGATCAGTCCGGTATTATCGTTTATCGCGGCCTCATAGTCGGACAGTCTTGTCTTATTTGTGGTGCCGACCTCTTTCAGTATGGCACCGCTTAATGTCATGACATCTGGCATCCTGAATGAGCCGCCAATCTCGACGAGTTCTCCTCTTGAAACGATCACTTCCCTGCCAGCAGCCAGACTTGCCAGAACCAGCATGACCGCAGCCGCATTATTGTTTACCGCAATTGCATCCTCTACCCCGAAGACAACTTTTGCGATCTCCTTTATATGATCCTGCCTCGAACCCCTGATACCTTCTTTTATATTATATTCAAGGTCCGAATACCCGCCTGTATCGATCATGGCCATAAGGGCAAACGTTGAAAGGGGCGCCCTTCCCAGATTAGTATAAACCATGACGCCTGTCGCATTTATCATGGGTTTTAACCCAGTTTCGATAAGACCGGTCAGGCCTGCTGAAACTCTGGCTGCTATCTCATGCGCAGCGGGGCTCTTCTGAACATCCCCTTTTTTTATCGAATCACGAAGCTTTACAAGCTCATCCTCAACAGCCTTTTTTATTATCTCCTGACGTAGCGGCAGGCTTAAAAGTTCGTCCGTGCCAAGGATCACATCCATTTTCGGGATAGACCTGAACGCATCTTTTTTTTCCATGTCAATCCCTCATCTTTTCGACGGTAAAATAAAACGTGTTATATGCCTTGCCCTTTATCAGGAAGACTCCCCGCCCCAGAAAGAAACCGTCCGAGAGTTTTTTCAGTTCATCATTTAACGGTTTCAGCCAGAACGGATTGCCCTTTCTGTTGTAATTAATGCGAAGCACCTTCTGCCCGTCGCCAAGTATGGAGTCAGTCCTTTCGATTATAAAATCGCCAATCCTTATGAATCCCAGAAATTCGTTGAATCCGCCGCCTTTATCTTCCACACCCATCGGGAAAAACTTGCAGTGCAGAAAAGACCTGAAATCCGGCAGTATGCCGGTAACGAGCTTAACCTTGAAATAGCCCCTTAGTTCCGCCGGGTCAGGCGTGGCGCCTGCGGCAAAAGCATCTTCCAGTGTTTTATACCCTTTCCAGGACATAAGAATCTCTCCTTCCTAAAGTATGACTGCCTTTTACCATACACATCTGAAATATTAAACGCTTCTTAAAGCCATGTATGCCTTCGGATAGTTGCGCTGTCAGCTTAAATTTGCAATCCTTACAAACAGCATCTTTTTATTTTGCCTAGCTCATAGGGGGCAGAACGGGCTTCGGGATTGGCCCCTTTTCTTTCAGCATAGCCACCCTTTTCTTCAGTGATTTGAATATCGAAGGGAACGTCGTTTTGCCGAGGCTTTCTTCAATAAAACCAGGTACTGCTTTACCCACATCGAGAGAAGTAGTGTAAGTGACCAGCACCCGTTTATCGTCATAAGGTTCAATCCTGAAATACCCCTGGGCGTCTTTTATCGGGCCTTTTACATAGAACCAGTATGTTGTGTAATCCTTCTCGTCGATCACATAGGAAAGGGTATAATCCATTTTGAACATGACGACCTTGATCCTGCAGTCCACTATCAGCCTGCCGTTGTTCCAGCCGACCGGCCTGTAATAAATGACACTCGGCATGAATTCGCCGAAATGGCTGAAATCGGTTATTACCCTCCAGACATCTTCAGCGCTGGCATCCACCAGGCTGTGGCCTGTGGGGTTGAACACTTTTGTGTGAGGGTTCTGTTCGATCGTCATGATGACCTTCCCGCTTTCAAGGTCCTTCCTTGTCTTTGCATCAAGGTTCAGCTGTGCGGCATGAACAGTGCCCGAGTGCATCAGAAAACCGATCATCAGAGATAATATGATAAGATGTCTCAAAACTTCCTCCAGATTATCCTAAACAAATAAACAAAAGCTCAATACATACATTGTCACCTGCATTATAATTAGATAAAAGTAATTTCACAAGGCGCATAAGATATTTATCCCGCCTCTCAATGCTTTTAAAAATAAGCACATTATCGTCTTCGGGGTATACTTATGAAGGTTGTAATAATCGGTGCAGGAACCGCCGGACTGGCGGCCTCATACGCATTAAAAAAAACGGGCATCAACTCACTCTGTCTTGAAGAAAAAAACTTTGCAGGCGGCAGAATCGCCAGCCGGAACAGAGACGGTTACATCCTTGATACCGGCGCACAGTTTTTATTCAGATACTATCATACGTATTTCAGGCTCAGCCGGGAACTGGGACTTGATGCCGAGCTGGTTCAGGTGCCTTTCCGTGCGGGAATCCCGCCCGCGTTCGGCAGAAAACCGTCCCCTGTACTGGCCTCGATAAGGCCGCTTGATCTTATAAAGAACCTCCCCGAACTCCTCATGTTCAGGGGCGTACCGATGAAGGCGATCTTTGAGCTTCTCAAGGTTGCCCCCGACATAATCAAAAGGATAGGGAAACTGGATTTTATTGATTATGAGGCATCGCTTGATCTGGATACCATTTCGCTTGCCGATTTCACGCTTAAAAAAGCAGGGAGTTCTCTGCTTGAGCATGTCTTTCAGCCCGTTGCATCCTGCATGACACTCGGGGAGCCCGAGGATGTGGCTGCAAACTACGGTCTGGCGCTCCTTCTTTACTGCATCAACGGCCTATGGACGTTCAGGAGGGGCATCGGTTCGCTTTCAGAAAGACTCTACGATGAATGCAAAGAATCGGTGAAGCTGAACACAAAAGTTGAAAGAGTCGTTATTGAAGGCAAATCGGTCAAAGGCGTCGAGACGGAAGAAGGGTTCATTGAATGCGATAATGTCATATGTACATCAACTGCAACATCCGCCATAAAAATGATCCCTGACATGCCGGATACAATCAGAAAGCCGCTGGAAACAGTCCGCTATTCACAGTCATGCCATATCATTTTCGGCCTTCATAAAAGGCTGCTGCCCGAAGGCTGGTATGCGGTTGCGCTCCCCCGGAAATTCGGTTCGGCAATGGCGGGCTATACCGAGAGTTCGACTAAATCAGCGTTTTATGCGCCGCATGGAGCAGGCCTTGTAAACTGCTTTACCTATGGAAGGCATGCGGCAACCTTGAATCAGATGAATGATGAAGATATCACGCGATTTATTATTAAAGATATCCAGCGGTTCACACCCGACATGCCGGACATTCCTGAATTTGCCGAGATTTTGAGGTTCAATGAAGCGGTTTGCACATCTCCGCCAGGAATGCTCACTGCGATAAGCAGTATGAAAAGGGAGGGCTCTGGTGATGTTAAGGGTCTGTTCCTTGCAGGAGAATACATGTACATGCCGTCTGTAGAAGGGGCGACAAAGAGCGGGATCGACGCGGCGGATGCAATCATCAGATCAATGGGGGCGTAATGGCGAAAGAAGTTTTCATATACGGAGCAGGGATGTCAGGACTCGTCTGTGCGATAAACCTGGCAAGGGAAGGTTTCGATGTAACCGTTTTTGAGCGTGAAAAGACATACGGGGGCGACCCGCTTTACAACCCTTCTACGCACACGACGCCGATCAATGTCAGGATGACATCGGAATATATAGGCATCGACATCTCGCCGTGCTTTTATCCTGTCATCGCATGCCCGTTCTATTTTCATGACACAAAGGCATATGCCCCGCATGGAGGGCTTTTCAGCGTCGAGCGCGGCAACCGCCCCACAAGCCTTGATACGCATCTCTATAAAATCGCTGTTAATGAGGGTGTGAAATTCGAGTTTGGGCACCCGCTCAGAAAGCAGGATATCGGCAAACTCGCACCCGGCTCAATCATAGCATGCGGCCTCACACGGGAGGCTTATGACATGCTCAGCATTCCCTACCGGCGCTGGTACGGCTATATCTCAAGAGGTGAAATAGGCTTTTCCAATTATTCATGGCTCTGGTGGAACGAGGGCATTACGGAA
>CAYNVT010000100.1:9084-15930 GCA_964400685.1 uncultured Bacteriovoracaceae bacterium
GGAATACGGGTATCTGAGTTCGGCCAACAATTACTATTTCAATCTTCTTTTCTCAACCCGCGAGGTTAATCGCGCGAGCCTGGATAAATATACGGATTTCATGCGCAGGGTAGAAGGCATCGAGCACGACGAGTGGCACTATGCATCGGGCGCGGTTCCACTTGCGAGCAGGGATAACCCCAGGCTTATAAGAGACGGCCTTATTTTCTGCGGCACCATCAGCGGGGCCATGGATCCTGTCGGCTGGTTCGGCATACTGGGCGCGCTCATCACAGGCAAGGTCGCTGCAATAGCCGTTTATGATAAAGAAAAAGCCCAGGCGGAATTTGCCCGCTTTACCAAATATTTCGCCCGCGCCTTATGGATAAAGAACAACATCTGGTACAGGTTCAGGCCGCATGTAAACCTGATAGAAAATGCGATCAGACTGATCGGGATCAGAAACATCGAAAATATAGCGGCATATTTTGTAACAGAGGATGAGCATATCCCGTTTTCAATCCCGGGTTTCGCCCATCTCGGCTGCTACTGATCTCAATAGACAGAAAAATCCGGTGCTGGATAATCCATCCTCCGCACCGGATATTTCAAATAAGCTCTGATTAACTATCTGCTTTATCTATACTCGGTCTTGAACAGCTGCCATCTACTGCCGTCCCATTCCTGCCAGATGATTATTGCATTCCCCTTCCTGTCCATTGCAACTTTAGGATAATCGGAATATCTACCTGCGGTGCTTATCTGCCTCGATTCATAATTCCATATCCCGCTTCTGTATTCGTTTCTGAATATCCTGTAGTAGCCATAGTCCCTGAACCAGAAGGTTCCTGACTGGTCCTCCCTCTGGGGCCATGCCATAACCGCGTTGCCCCTGCCGTCTATATCAAGCCGGAAAGGTCTGCCAAGGTTCCAGATATCCAGTTTACAAATTGACATATTCGTTGCGACCATCGGAGCAGTCCACTCGCCGTTGATATATTCAGCGCTGTATGTATAGAAACGGTTCTTGTTGTAAGTCTGATAAGCATTGAAATATTCTCTCCAGGAGAAAAATACGGAATCCCCTTTTTTCACCAGATGATAGCCGTTTTCCTCAGTAAGATCCCTTCTTATAATGCTGGTCCTCATATCACTGCCGGTCCTTAGCGGGTCAAGCATCCATGAAAATATTTTATTTAAAATTCCATCGGCGATAAATTCCCCATAACGATTCAATATGGGAATTGTTTTATCCAAGGTATCCGGTTTTATTTCCTCAGGTTCGGACCATATATTGCTGTTCCTTTCCATGAAGTATGACGGGCGCTCTTCGTTGTCATCCTTGAGCCATGTAACAATCGCATCTCCTTTATCATCAACCTCAAGCTGGACGTTCAGGGCATTATATTCATCCGTGTCGATCTCCTTCAGAGGCATTTTATTCCATGAGCCATCTTTAAATTCTTTTAAGCCTAACCCGACAAGGTTTAAGCCATCGGTAAGGTAACCGGCAAGAATGGCATCCCCGCCATTGCCAATAGCGACAGAAATATAATCATTCATCCCTTGAATAAGTTCCGGAGAACTCCATTCGCCGTTCCTGTATGAACTGCTGAAAAGCTCCTGCGTATAAACAGGGTTTTCATCTTCCCCTGTATACGTCGCATCCCACTCTGCCCAGACGATAACAGCTTCATTGTTGTCGTTCATAGCAATTTTCGGAGCACCGGCATTACTTCTGGACATACTTATTTTTTGAACCTCTCCCCAGGCCCCATTCCTGAATTCACACCTGCTCACCCAGCTCTTGAGATTGTCCATCTCAACAAAAGCGACTATGGCGTTCCCGTTGCTGTCCATAGCCAGATCAGCATATCCTCCTAATGTACCATTATCCGTCAGGAATGGTGCAGGTGTATCCCACTTTTTTTCTGATTCCGTTAAGAATGAAAAGCCAAAACTCTTTTCAAGCCGGATTCCCTTATTGCTGGAAATCGAATTTTTAATCAGCACATAATATTCTGTCAGGAAAGCAAAAGGACTGTCCGGTCTGAATATAAGACTTTTCATGTCACCGCTGAAAGAGTAATCGCCGTTTATCCTTGTCCCACCACTGTCTGTTACAACAAAACTTTTTGGATTTACTGATGAGCCGAGAACAGCTGTGTCGAACTTTACCCTGATAGATGCATCGAAGGCTACATTGGTCGAGCCCTCAGCAGGCGAAACAGATAATATACGTGGCATGGACGACGGGTCCGGAGATGAAGATGCTGTGGTAAATGAAAATGTATATTCTTTCAGACCCATACCGATTTTATCTTTAATCTGCTTTTTTAACGTGACAGAATACTTCGTTCCCTTCGCAAACGGGTATTGAGGTGTGAACACTATCTCTTTGCCGCTGCATACAAGATCTCCCGGAACAACCCTATCCGAACTGTCTTTGACAATAAGCGTCCCGGCATTGATAGTATCGGGATTCACTTTACTGTTGAAAATTATGCTTACCGTCTTATTTACCGGAACATCTGTGGAACCATTTGCGGGGTCTGTACTCACCACTTTTATACATCCGCTCAGAACAACCAGAAAGGTTATCATAACCACTGTTAACAAATTTCCAGATTTTGTTTTCATGTTGCAGTCTCCTCGTTCATTTAAAAGATTATTTTAAATAAGATGTTATGAATTCATCTGAATTCACTCATAAACACAGACGGTGTGCTATTATCCGATTTCTGTTCCCAGACTGCGATGGCATTGCCCCTGCCGTCGGCTGCAATTCTGAGATTCAATGCATCCGAATCCGGACTGCTTACGGGGGTCAGCAGAGATTCCTGAAGCCTGGTAAATTCCGTCCTGAATATCTGAGCCTTCTGGTTTCCTCGAATATTGTGTCCTGATACAAGGATCCTGACCTTGCCGCTATTATCCATAGCCATATGGTAGCCGATCCCGTCAGAGCCTGTGCAGACCGACAGTGTGAAGATATATTCAGGGCAGGTATCCCAGACACCATTATGGCGGCTGATGCCGTACATCTGTTCTTTTTCGAGCCATAGGATCTGGGCATCTCCAAAACGGTTTATGGCTATTTTCGGGTAAGATGCGTCTACACCCTCCCTGCTCAATATTGCGGGATTTTCATCCCATACTCCGTCATGTCGCTCACTCTTATATATTCTACTTACATATGGATCACCGGCTTCTGCTGACGTCTTTTCCTTCTGGCACCAGACCATAATGGCATCACCGCTTTCTTCCATGATGATTTCAGGATTGGTGGTTGATGTTAATAAGCTTCCTATGGTGTAGATGTAGTTGTTTAATCTTTCGGTGTTACCCCAGCTTTCACCGTTGTACTCCTTTCTGAAAATGCGGCCGAATGTCAGTACATAATTGATACTGCACTGTTCGGTCCATGTGATTATGGCACTACCGCTGCTGCTTATTGCCAACTGAAATTCATACGGTATCCCTTCCGGTTCACCAACAGATTCAGGAGAGCTCCAGATATCATTTTTAAGCAGGCTGAAACGCACCCGGGTTGTAGAAGTGTCTTCGTTTTCAGTTTGGAGCCATGCCAATATTGCACTGCCGCTGTCACTGAGCGCTATCTTTGCATTACTGATTCCTCCTGCAGCATCACTGACCGCCACAGGCTTACTCCATGTACCCGCTTCATATGTGCTGCTGTACAAGCGGTGCAAAACACCATCGAGCTCGATCCAGAAAGCAACCGCTTTGCCATTTTTATTCATGGCGACCTGCGGATAATCGACGAATTTTTGATTGAATGCAGTCATACTCATTACATCCGGAACTGAGGAAAGCGTGCCATTCTGATAATCCCTTCTCAGTATTGCCGAAGTCGAATCCGCATACTGCCACCATAAGATGAATGCATTGTTGTTATCATCCATAGAGACATGCGGGCTGAAAGCGTACACACTTTCGATATTAATCCTTTCAGGTTCGCTCCATGCATCAACCCTGGTCGTGAACGATGATCTGAATTCTCTCATAATCGGCTTGCCCTTCAGGTCTTTAACCCCCGTGGTTACTGTAAGGGTATATTTTACAAGCTCTGATAATCTCAGTATGGGTTTGAAAACAGCAGTTCTGCCGCTTAAGCTTACTTCTCCTGCAACAGGATTGTCAGAACCGTCCACAAGCCTGACAGTTGAAGCATTGACGGTTGAGGGATTGGCATCCATACTGAAATTTATCTTTATAATGCTGCCGCATGGAATGCCCTCAGCGCTGTCTGTCGGATCAACGGATGCCACTATATTTCCTGTGGTTGTGAAATTGAACATGTAATCCATATCCAGAGCTTTTCCAGAAGTGTCTTTAATATTTTTCGTGACATATACTGAATATTTGCTTCCGGACGTCAGGTTTGATGCAGGTTTTAATGTCGCGGTTTTGCCTGAAACCGATATTCTGCATTCAACAGCTTTTCCGGAGCTGTCTTTCAGAATGAAGGTACCGGCATTAACTGACGCACTTTCAGGTTTTATGTTGAATATAACCCTTACTGATGCATCGGTCTCAACATCCGTTGCCTTATCTGTTGGATCGATGGCCTTTACCCTCAGGCATCCTGCAGCAAGCACAATCGATGCCATGAATACTTGAAATAAGATTATCTTCCTGATTTTTGCATATTTCATGTTACCCCTCCCCATCAATTGAACACCATTGAATATAGATTGCCACCCTGCTTCCAGATCAGGACTGCGCTTGAATCATGACCTGCTGCCAGATGTAAGGATTCAGGCGCTTCACTGGATTCTACGGATTTTATTATTTGCGTATCTCCCCATGTACCCAGGTCAGAATCCAGTTTCCTTATGCACAGATCATATCTGTTTAGAACAACATGCTTCTGCCACCAGATCAGTATTGTATCGCCGTTTGAACAGCTTGCTGCTTCAGGATTTAAAGCAAACCCATCAGTCGGCATCGCAAGTGTCTGCGGAATTCCCCACGAATTTTTGTCCCATCTCGCTGCCAGTATACTTCTCTTGCTTTCACCGTCTTTCCAGGCCATTACGGCATCGCCACCGGGACCGACGGCGATCGCAGGTTTTTCATATGTTTCCACATATGCATTTCCAATTGCCCCTGATAATTCCCAGGCATTTTTTTCATTATCCCAACGGTGAGCTATAACCTGTGTTTCATATCGATATCCTCCAAACCATGCAGCCAGGGCATCGCCATTTGAAAGAAAGACCATATTTATAGTGTTTCCTGTTGCTCCCAATGGTACCGCATCGCCCCAGGCAGTCCCGTCGAAATGGCTGGCGAATACACCTGCAGTGGTCCCCAATGATTTTTTCATTATCAGCATTCCATGTCCGTTTTTATCAAAACCAACCTGCTGCTCCATGATAGGATTATTGAAGGAAGAGGAAATCATTTGAGGCTCATTCCATATATTTCCGTCCAATACGTTATATAGAATCCTGGAAATAATGCTTTTTCCATCGAACTCCCAATGGAGCCACGTTGCATATGCTCTTCCGTCAGGACCATATGAGAGACTGAGCTGGCCGGGATAACGGCTTGCCTCTATGCTGCGATGACCGGCAGTTCCCACAGTTTTAACACCCTGCCATGCTCTCCCGTCCCAGCTGTTTGAATAGACATTGAATCCCGGAAGGCTCTGTCCGGTATCAAACGATTGGGCCCATATAACAGTTGCCTGATTTCCCTCCATACTGAATGAAGCCTGTATGTCAAATATTGAAGGGCCGTCGCACATAGCACTCGGTATTCCGACAGGCAGGGGATCTTCCCATGAAACTTTATTCCAAAGACTTGCATAAATATTATATACGGGACATTTGTTTTCATCCAATCCGTCGATCTGGGACCACACGGCCAATGCATACCCGTCGGGGCTTGCAATAAGCTTGATATTTAAGGGGTCTATATCTGCATTGATGAACGGGAAATCAACCGGTCTCCACGAACCATCAGTTGTTTTGAATTGAAACGTATAATCGTCTGAAACCGTCCAACCTTTTATATGGTTAATACCTTTTGAAATGGTGACATTATATATTGTGTTCAAACCAAGCGTCTTTTCATGCTCTATTGTTATGCAGTTTCCCTTTGCCGACACTTTCGTTTTAAATGTTTCCCCGGTCTTACTCTTCACAAAAACTGAATCTGATGAAACACTTGAAGGGTCCAGCTTGCTGTCAAAGGATATTTTTATTGCCGCATCCCTTTCTATATTCATTTCATTGTCTGCAGGGAAAGTGCTGATAACATTAAGTCCTGCAGGGACCTCGGTCGAAAAAGATGATTTGAAACCGCCATTGAGAAATAATCCTGATTTGTTTCTGACCTCAGACTTTATTTCTACATCATACCTTGTTGCATAAATAAGGGGCATAGACGGTTTAAACGTGATCTTTTTACCATTGAATGAAATTTCTCCGTCGATGATATTTCCCGAATCATCCTTGACACAAAATGTATTATTATTGATCGACAGATAATCCGGTGCAATATTGAAAACTGCGGTAATTTCCGTATTTCTGCTTACATTCTCTGACCCCTTTGCAGGCGTTATGCCCGTCACCTTAAGGCATGCAGTCAGGGAAAAGAGTATAAAGAACAATAATACTGCCTGTACTGGTGTTTTTCTCATAGATGTCCTCCTCATTTAAATTCAATTCATTCATTTTTATCTTCAAACAGCCGAATGGCGGAAACCGGCGGTTATTATATTTATTTCAACTGTTACTATTCTCCTCCTGATTTATAAAAACCGGCTGCTTTATTTCTGGCAGTTTGTTTATACACAGGGAGCCTGACGAGCAGGACAGTGCCTTTTTTGAGTTT
>CAYNVT010000101.1:0-15715 GCA_964400685.1 uncultured Bacteriovoracaceae bacterium
ATAGGTATAATCGCCGATAACAGCTATGAACTGTGCCACATAGTAGTTGATGGCAATCTTGTAGAGCTTCTTGTTCGTGAAGGTAGTATTCAAGGGTTTTGTATCGTAACCATTCGTTTCATCACCCATATATATCTTCCGGACTCTATAGAACAGCAACAGTTTCGGGTTATACTCGAATTTGAGACCGCTCACATTGAGCCAGTAGTCGCTATTGTTTCCCTTTAGAGGGTAAACTGTCGTGATAACCTCGAGCGCTTTCCTGATTTCAGAGGCGGTAACATAAAAAGTTACCATGGGATAGCCGACGAACGGATCGCCATTAATGTCATCCTCAAGACCAAACCCCAGGGGCAGAACCCTGAAAGCGTCGGAGAAGCTGATAAGACCTGTCGTTCCCTTCAGGATATCGTCGCGAATGACACCGTTGGATTCCACTGCAAGGTCAACCTTACGCGATTCAGGATCGGCCGGATCATATTCCACCTCATCGACCATCCAGCGCATGGAGTCTGCCACAAGGTTTCCGAGATTGGTCTCCTGTCCAGCAATACATTCGAGGTCATAGACTGTCTCGGCTACAACCCCATCGAAGGTGTAAGAATAGCCGAGGACTCCGGAAAGGATATCATCTATTTCCAGCTTTAGGTTGTTTGTAGCATCTACGATGGCCTCATCACCGGGTATCGTGTCATCGATAGGCACAAGTTCATAAGAAGAAAAGTATGGTGCAGGCTGTGTAAGATCGAGATCGAGCACGCCCAGATAGCGGCCGTTGGAGCCGGCTTGTACGATAATGGTGTTCCCTGACATGATGGGGATTTCAGACTTCTCATGGGTATGACCACTGATGATTACATCAATTCCCGGAACTGCCAAAGCCAGGGCAGTATCTTCTTCCAGACCGGAATGTGACAGGCAAATGATGAGCTGGGCGCCTTCGGCCTTTAGCGCTGTTACAGCCGACTGGGCAGCAGTGCTCGGAACATCGAAATCAACAGGCGATGCGAATGGCGCCACGCTTGCCGAATCTTCTCCGATAAGGCCGAAGAAGCCGACTTTATATCCATCAATATCCTTGATGTAATAAGGCTGAATCACGTTGCCTGTGCCGAAAAGTTCTTGAAGAGTATCGTCTTTGGTGCTGGTAGAGGAAAAGATAAGGTTCGAGGCCACCACCTTCATATTCAGGCCCAGAGCTGGGATAAGCCCGTATATTTTAGCCGTCTCGGAAGGCGTCCAGTCGAATTCGTGGTTGCCTATCGTGAGCACGTCATATCCAAGCATGTCCATTAGCGTAAGTTCAGAGGTCCCTCGCTGCAACGTGAAGGCTGTCCCCATCATGAAATCACCGGCATCGACGAGCAGGGTGGGAGTCCCTTCCACCAGACGTTCGGCCCTGATGTCCTTAACCTTTGTGGCGATGCGTGCAAAGCCGCCTACAGTGCTGTCGTCATCAATTGTCAACGGCGTGTAATCGGCTTCAGGTCCGACTCCAACAAAGTGAGAATGCAGGTCGTTGGTGTGCATTATTGTGAGATGTGTCGGTAAGTCAGCCGCTGCCGGGCTGAAAACCATGAAGACTGAAACCCCAACCAGTAAAACGCTCAGCAAAACCCTCATCAATACATTGCCGGTAATATCTCTATAACGTTTATTCATAAAAACCTCCTCTCAAGAGATTATTTTCAGCAGGACATTAGAGAACATAATTATATTATAACAATTCAGCGGTGGTGGCAATTGATTTAGCAATCAGAGAAAATGGAATTCAGATAGAGAATCTGCTCCCCTGCCCTTTCATACATCCACTTGTTCATATCAGCCTGCATCATCTTTTGACTTTTTCATCACACCAACCCGATCAACCGGCATAATAACATACACAGTGCCCCCACCATCGCTGCGGCAGGGATAGTCACAAACCAGGAAAGCACTATGCTTCCGGCTACACCCCAGCGGACGGCTGATATTCTTTTGGATGCACCGACCCCAAGCACCGAAGAAGAAATAACCTGGGTGGTGCTTATTGGCGCCCCGAGCAGAGACGCGGTCATGATGACCCCGGCAGTGGCGCTCTGTGCTGCAAAACCATGAACAGGCTGCATTTTAAATATTTTCTGCCCCATGGTCTTTATGATTTTCCAGCCGCCATTGATCGTCCCAATCATGATGACCGACGCGCAGGCGACTTTCACCCATACTGGAACGTACAGCTGAGGAATTTTATGGAACACGAGAAGGCTCAGGGCAATAATGCCCATGGTTTTCTGGGCGTCGTTCATACCATGGCTCAGGGCCATCCACGCGGCGGCAAGCATCTGAAGCTTTTGAAAGACTTTATTGGCTGTTTTGTAACGAATCCGGAAAGTCAGCCATGCAAGTCCGAGCATGATGAGATAACCGGCGACGAAGCCGACAATCGGAGCGAGAAATATGGGGATGACCACCCTGGTGAATATGGAGTGGTATTCAAGCGAGTTCCATCCGCTGTTTACAATACCCGCACCTATAAGGCCACCGATCAGTGCATGTGAGGAAGACGACGGCAGGCCGATGATCAGGGTAATCACGTTCCAGGAAATCGCCCCCATGAGCGCAGCCAGTATCAGAGATTGACAACCTGATATCAGCTCCGGCCTTATGATGCCCTTGCCGATGGTCTCAGCGACATTGGTCCCCAGAAAGGCCCCGGCAAAATTGAGAGTGCCGGCCATGATTACCGCCATCTTCGGAGTCAAAACCCTTGTCGATACTACAGATGCAATCGCATTGGCGCTGTCATGCGCACCGTTAGTATAATCAAAGATGAGTGCAACCAAGATTGTAATGACAAGCAGAGCTGGAAGGTCAGGCATTTTTTATACTGATCCCTTCGATAATGTTGGCAAGAGCTTCGGCTTTTTCCAGAGCCTGCTCGATGCGGTCGTATATCTGCGTCCACATGATGACATGCAGGAGATCTTCACTGGAGGATGGCCTGCTTTCATAGAGTGAGCCCAGAGCCAGGAGCAGATGCAGCTCCGACTCGCTTTTTATGCGGTGAACGGTCCTGGAATGCTCTTCAACCTCATTCCTGCTGCTGAGGTTTCTTATCATCCTGTCGATCTCTTCGACAATCACCTTAAGATTGCCGGAAAGATCAGCAGCTGCAGCATCCATGGCTGTTGTAAACTGGTACAGTCCAATGCGTGAGGCAATAGCCTTTATCAGATTCAAAACGTCTTCCAATCCCATGTTTATTGCGTGGATATCTTCCCTATCAAGAGGGGTAATGAAGGTAAGGGAAAGCTGTGACAATATCTCCCTTGAGAGCCTGTCGCCTTCAGCTTCCAGCTGATTGATTCTCTGGCATCTGGCTGAAACCTCTTTGAAATCGCTGCATAATTCGGCAAGTATAAGGGCAGCGTCTTTTACCAGGCTGCTTTGTTTCTCGAAGAGATCAAAGAATTTCAAGACCCTGGGGAAAAAACTTATACTCATGGCAACCCCGCTTTATTCTTATTTCTTTTGCTGTCTTTTCACTATCTGTAAACGCAGACACTAGATTATTACTTCATGGGATTTTTAATTTGATTTGTCAAACAGGATTCATATCCCAAATGACAGCCTGGAAATCACACAAACGGTTTTGATGGATTCATAAGTAAAGCCAGCGAAGGGGGTTGAACCCTTGACCTGCTGATTACGAATCAGCTGCTCTACCACTGAGCTACGCTGGCATGCGTTGAGTCTTTTACATAGAGATTAAATTGTTGTCAATCGGTTTGGACCTTAAAGAATCTGGCTCAGAAACTGTTTTGCCCTTTCATGGTCAGGATTCTTAAAAAAGTGTTCAGGATTTCCTTCTTCAAGAATTCTGCCTTCGTCCATGAATATGACCCTGTCAGCAACCTCTCGGGCGAAACCCATTTCGTGGGTGACAACAATCATCGTCATACCTTCCCTGGCAAGCCTCACCATGACATCCAGGACCTCGCCTATCATTTCAGGATCCAATGCCGATGTCGGTTCATCGAAAAGCATCAGTTTGGGCTGCATGGCCAGTGCCCTTGCTATGGCAACCCTTTGCTGCTGGCCGCCGGAAAGTTTTACAGGATAGATTTCGGCCTTTTCCAGAATCCCGACCTTGCCGAGAAGCTCCAAAGCTATTTTTTTTGCCTCTTCCTTGGAGCGTTTTCTTACCACAGTCTGGGCCAGGGTAAGGTTTTCAAAAACCGTCTTGTGTGGAAAGAGATTAAATGACTGAAACACCATCCCGACCTCTTCCCTGACTTTATTTATGTCTGTTTTCTTATTATATAAATCAAATCCGTCGACAACAATGCTGCCCATATCTATCTCTTCAAGCCTGTTGATCGACCTTAACAATGTGCTCTTTCCACTTCCGCTCGGGCCTATAATGACCACCTTTTCACCTTCATAGACATCCATGGATACATTGTCGAGCGCCCTGAGCGTTCCAAAGAGCTTGCTAACGTTCTTTATCTCGACCATTTTGCGCCTGCTATTTTCCGGCATTTACCCTTTCCTCCATGATGCTTATGAGCTTCGAGAAAAACAGCGTGATCATCAGATAGACCAGCGCAATAACCGTATAGGTCTCGAAATAGGTGAATGTCTCAGATGCGTACTCCCTGCCCCTTCTCAAAAGATCGGATACTGCCAGGATCGAAACCAGTGATGAATCCTTCAGGAGCGCCACGAATTCATTGCCGACCGGTGGGAGAATGGTTCTTACTGCCTGGGGAAGTATCACATGTACCATGGCCTGAGTTGACGACATGCCGAGAGAACGGGCCGCTTCCATCTGGCCTTTCGAAATCGCTTGAATGCCCGCCCTGAAAACCTCGCCCATATATGCGCCATAACAGACCGACATTGCAATAACGGCGCTAAGCATGTCAGGGATATTAACAAACATCGCAAGGGCGTAGTAAATGTAAAAAAGCTGAACAAGAAGCGGTATACCCCTAATGATCTCAACATAAAGCGATGCTATCCCGTTTATATACTTGTTTTTTGATATTCTTCCGAGCCCCGTAAAAAGGCCAATCACAAGTGCCAGAAGAATCGATTCGATAGTAACCTGAAATGTAATAAGAATACCATCCGGTACAAACTTTATTATGCTCAGGTATGGATCGGGCTTGAAGATGATAAGGGCTATGAATCCTGCTATGGCGCCAAAAAATGCCACCCTCCAGGCAGTGAACAGCCCAATGTCTGATTTTACGGGTATGGCAACGCCATCCCCTACTTCAATCACCTGGACAGGCTGATCTATCTGTTTTTTAGGATTTACAGCCACTTCTTTTCAATCTGCTTGTCTATACCTTTTCCCTTAACAGCCTTAAGTCCTTTATTGATCAGGTCAAGCATCTTTTTGTCGCCTTTTCTGACCATAATGCCCAGCTGTTCCTTTGTCGGTATTTCCAGACCTATCTTGAACTTATCCTTGTACTCAACTTTATGCAGTGCATAGTCCCTTGCAACCGGAGTATCGCATATTACGCCATCAATTCTTCCTGCAGCCATATCAGCGAATGCAAGTCCTATTTCATCATATGTCTTGGTAATAATGCCCTTGATTTTTTTTGCTTCCATAGCTCCGGTTGTACTGATCTGAGCACCTATTTTTTTACCTTTCATATCATTAATTGTTTTAACATTCAGGGCCTTGGGAACAATCAGGACCTGGTTAACCGTAATGTACGGATCGGAAAAGTCATAAGTCTTTTTCCTTTCCTCTGTGATTGTAATTGAAGACAATGCACATGCGTTCGGATACCTGTTGCTCTTCATCGCGGCAAAAATACCATCCCAGGCGGTGTTTTTATACTCAGCTATAAAACCGGCTTCTTTTGCAATTGCATTGAAAAGATCAATTTCGAAGCCCACGATATTCTTATTCTTGTCAACCATTTCCATAGGCGGCCATGTGGCATCGGTGAAAACCGTGACTTTAAGCTGCTCTGCTGAAAAAACTGGGCCGGAGATTATCAAACCTGCGAGCATGAACAATAAAAATGATTTGAAGATTTTCATAATTTCCTCCTTAAAGGTAGATTCTCTTGGCTACTTACAACTCATGGAGCTAACATACTTTTATTTTTACGTCCACATTCTCTGCCGGGCTCGGCCCTGGCTTTATTGATTGCATAAATCTGCAAACCTTGTCTTTTCATTAACTATGAAAAACGGCTGAGAGCTGCAATCGTAACCTGGATCAATCTCCTTAATTGACAAGGCATATTCCCTGATAAACACAAGGGGCAGGATATCAATATCAGCCAGTATTTTTATTTGAATGTGTTTTAATAAATCAGCCTGTCTTGTGTTGGAGGTTATTTTACCTGAAGCTTCAATCAGATATTCATATTTTTTTTCGATCCCATTTTCAGTCATCAAGTTGTCAAGCAATGTATGGATATTACAGGTGGAGTCGAACGAATACAGTTTAAGATTATAGGAATCATCCCTGCATGTTCTAATGCCGCCCTCCGGATCAGCTGTCAATAAATTGATTCCTGTTTTAATCAATGAATCACGTATCGAGTATATTATTATATCAGGAATATCTTTGCTGCTCGTACACAAATCAATCGCTACTCCTTCCTTAACAAGAAGCTCCTCTGATGAAACGTTATTGTTTCCATAGTTAAGGCCTAATCTGATGATTTCATCCCGGCTCATGCTGCCCGGAGTTATTTGAGGAGCCAGGCCGAATAACATCTCACATCCATTTATTTGAGAGCACAATTTATCCCTGTTAATACTTTTTGCTATTATCTTTCTGAATCCCATATCAATAAAAGGTTCTGCTCCGATGTTAAAGCCAAGATAAATAGACCTGCCATTATTGAAATACAGGCGTTTAAGGTTTTCACTACCCTTTGCGTCAATTGTGTTTGAAAAATCCCTGGGCGGTATCAATACATCCAGATCGCCTTTTAATAACTCTTGTTCCATCTTTGATGCATCAGAACCAAAAACAAACCTGACTCCGACAAGATCAGGTTTACCTTTGAAATAGGACTTGTTTGCCTGCAGGTACAGGCTATCTTCTCCAATACCTGGAGCGAACATAAACGGTCCGGTCCCGGAAAACATACCTTTTTCTTCAAAAGCCTTTCTACTGAAAATATAAAATCCATTGTTGCCAGTCAGCTTTTCTAAAAACAGATTTGGTGAAAGAGGCTTTCCAAGTATAAGGGTTATTTTATACTTTGATTCTATGCGTGTCCCAATGCCTGAAAGAAGCCTGGAGTGATCCGAACCAGCAAGCAATTCCAGTGAAAAAGCAACATCATCCGCCTCAAGTTCATAATCCTGACCACCCGGCGGCCTGTGAAATTTTACATTTTTTTTAATCGTTATTGTCCAGTATTGCTTGCCATCCGACATCCTGGGCCTTGGTATGCTTTCAGCAAGTTCCGCTTCAACCGAATTGGTACTCCCGGGAGAATATTTGAACAGTGAACTGAAGACCGTGCCGGCAATAATTCTTTCAGCCCCGGTTTTGCATGAAAGGATGCTGTCCATATAAGGTTTTTGTTCGCATATACCTACAGAGAGAATTTTCTCCGATGCCAGCACCTGTCCGGACAGTATAAAATAGAATATAAGGAACAGCAGGTTTTTTTTCAGATTCATATACTTCAACGATTATACAAGAACACTCAGTAAAATACCGTACGCGTCCTGTGCCTCGGTTTTGCCTTTTTATAATAGGGCTGCTGCCCCCTGTGCCAGAGAATATTGTCAATAATTGCAGGTGTTGCACCCTTTGAATAGCCTCCCATTACCTGAGAGATCCTTTCAACGGCATCAACCGCACAAGCCCTTATTTCAACTTCTTCCGGAGAACCCGATGAGATAAGCTCGGAGTGGTCAATTCTCAATGCAAGGCTGTCTTCATACTCCAGGATTCCGTCAATCCTGAGCACATGCGGCACAAGGTTATCTGCAAACATTGTAAGCCTGTAAAGATCATCAAACCTGCCGATTCCCTGGCCCTCAAAGGCTATATTAAGATCGAGTGAGAGTATCTGCGCCCTCTTGAAGAAGGCAACCTGCGTACCTTTGTATTCCGCCGTATCCTTAAAGAAAGGCATGCCTGAAATGATTTCGACAAGCCTCTCGGAAGAACATGCTGAAGCCTCTATCATTTTTGTAAAACTTGAATCGTAATTTTCTTTAACATAATTGCCCAGATCTTTAAGAGAAGTGGCATAAAGCTCCATAAGCTCATGCACAATATGATTACTTGCATCTTGTCCCAATATTGCTGCGCAATCATCGGATGTTATATTCAAGAGATCCCCGACCTCGAGCGGGGCTTTTTTAAAATAGTCATTCAATTCTGAAGCAATTGTATAATATCCTGACATGCCGGGTCTTTTTTTCAAATACGGGGAGTAGCCTGAACCGAAATTAATTGAATTGAGTACCACAAAGAAAGCAACCGTATAATCGCCATGTCCAATATAATGGCAGTTGATATCTATCTGCGGCCTTTCGGGTTTGGTTCTCGCAAGCCTCATTGCGTAGTCATCGATTTTATCATATCTGATATGCACGAATTCAGAGTTATCAGCTACAAACCTGCATGACTGTCTTATATAATCAAAAGTCCACATAGTTTTTTTTCCTCAGAACAATTTTACATCATTAGTAATGTTTTTGCTATCTGTGATTAATAAAACATTCTTGAAATTTAACTTAATTTACAATAATGCCGATATTCAAAATCAGGAGCAGGAATATAAATTATGGTTATACTTATTGTAGCGGCGATATTATTGATGTCAGCACCCAACGAACCAGTCCCTGATATGGTAGATTTCACGTTCATGGATCAGGAGGGGAATGCCTACAGATCAACAAAGCTTCTTGAGTATTCAAACACATATGAGGAAACTGACAAACATCCCATGATCCTGCTGATTGATACGCCTGACACGAATCATCCTGATTTCAAAAAACAGTATGAAGAAATCAGAAAACTGGCTTTAACAGATGCCAACATTATCACTGTTGTTTCATGTCCGGTTGAAGAATATGATTCCAGTTTTCATACCGACATGGCCACTGCAGCTTCCATACGTAATAACAGTAAGTCCTTCAGAGTCATGTTGATTGACGGCAATGGAAGAAAACACTGGTTTAAATCAGCCAAGTCCCGAGACCTTGAAAAGATGTTTGTCAATGCCTTAAAAATTGATTCAGGAACAGCCAAAGAAGGTCCCGGAGCGAAAAAAATATTCGCCTCGGATTCTTCTTTTATTGAAAGCACAGAAGCTGTTCACTGATTTGCTATATCGATAAAAGGCTTAAGGTCGATCCTCACCCAGGGTTCATCTGCACGGTAGTACCCATATAGACATTCCATTATTAAATCCTGATTATCGAAGACGTCGTGATGACCTTCGATTTCGCCGTCAATTTTATATCTTGTCCAGCCCTCATAACCGTTTTTCACAGAATCTTCTTCTCTGTTCGGGTTCATAAAGTCGATCAGATCACGTGCGGTTGCAAAATCAATTTTACCGTATTTATCCGTGATCCTTTTTGTAAGGTCACTGTATCTGAGAAGGGTCCTGGATGTCTTCCAGTAGTTCTTCTGAAGTAGCTGCATCCAGGGAGAGAAGGTTGTAAAAACCATCCTGGGAATTATATAGTGATTGGCGGCAATTACCACATCATCATACACTTCGATCTGCGGTGGAAAATTCTCAAGTCCCTCGAATGCTGCGGGGTATTCCCAATCCTGCGGTCTTGTCATCACACCTTTTTCAGGCAACTCATCAGAGGGCAGTTTTTCTATCAGATCCTTCATGGACTGTTCAGTAAATAAGGGCAGGATGTCAGGACCGTTAAACTCTTTGCCGTTCTTGTCTTTCGCCATCCCTTCTTCGACTACAATCCCGTTGGTGTATCTGATGCTTTTTTCGTCATCCGCAATAACGTAAACCCATGCTACACCCCTGTTCTGGGACTTCATCCTCTCGACCGCTTCATCGAGGTTTGAGCAGTTCTGGATAATATCGCGGATTACAAGCAGGCATCCCAGGCCCGGTGTTTCCCTGGTCGCACCGCCGAATACGACATCAACTCCCATTGACACTCCCTGGCTGTTGATTCCGGCTGTCTGCCCGACAAATCCCGGGGCGCCTAATGTAACAAAAGGCTTGCCACCTTCAGGAATGTAAATTGTCATCAGGGCTTCATCCTGGTACACGCCTCCGGTTGCGAGCATGAAATCCCTTCCGTGATAGACCTTGCCGTCAACCGTGGCGTTGCCGGACACCACAAACCCGTTGCATCCCAGTATATCTTTTGTAGCACCCTGGGTGTTTGGTAGCCTTCCGGTAAAAAGAATCGAATACAGCGTGTCCAGACCTTCATTAAGGACAAGTACGTCATCGGCGGTCATCTGCTTGAAAGACGAATTGGCTGAATTTGCGCCGTCAGCTACCCCTCTCATCTCTTCCAGGAGATATTCGGGTATCGCTTTGTCCTCGGTAACAGCTGCTTTAGCAAGTGCTGTTGCCATATTTTTAACCCAATTGAATAATGCAGTCCCCTTTTTTACGTAGGCATATTCCTCAAGCAGGTTATCTGTGTACGTCTTTACCATATTATAAGTGCCACCTGGAAGAAGTCTCCCCATCTGATAGCCGAGGCTGTAGGGTTTGCCTGTAAGTACTATGCATCTCTTTTCTGGCCACATGGTATGCCTTGCCAGTATGCCCACATCACCGTTGATGATAACCTGTTTTACAGCCTGGAACCCCTGCTGATTCAGGGCATCTATGATTGCCTCAGCTTTTTCGTTTGATTCACCCGGAACCGAATTGTTTGTCTCTGTATAATTATCATGTGATGATGAGCAGGCAGTAAATAATGCAATATAAACCAGTACCAGGACAGTAAAAATATATGAAATTAAATTTTTCCGCATAGCCGCCTCCTTGAATTAGAAATTAAAGTAATAAATATTTTGCAATTATATGCCTTGATACATTTTAAAAATTTACTGCTGTCTTCAATTATTTTAAGGTAAAATACGTTGGAGGGCAAACAATTTCATTCATACCCCAATATTTTTCATACCAGCAAGTAATCTATTTTAAGAAAAAAAAGAAGCG
The DNA here is from genome assembly GCA_964400685.1 of uncultured Bacteriovoracaceae bacterium. Lineage (GTDB taxonomy): Bacteria > Desulfobacterota > Desulfomonilia > UBA1062 > UBA1062 > DATCTV01. Next base: position 11,154 of record CAYNVT010000101.1, read on the forward strand.
ATTGCGAATGATTAAATATCGGGTTAATGAAATTTATATCCGTGGCCGATAGAAAAAGTAACAATAAAGGAGGTTCAATATATGAAATGTACAAGATGCGGCTATACAAGCTTTGATTATCTGGACAGATGCAAGAATTGCGGCGAAGATATGGTCCAGGCAAAAATAAAACTGAATATTTATACAAAGCAGCCTGAACTCGACACAGGTGATGAAGGTTTTCTTATCAACAGGGTAGGCAACATGTCCAAGGATGCTCTCGACACCAAAACGCAACAGAAACTCGGGCAGTCATCAGTAGATGATTTGTTGAAGCAAGGAACCAATAAAGGTACCAGTTTTGATTTTGGAGAAGATAAAATTTCTTGACAACAATACACAAATTAAATAGACAACTCCGGTGTGCCGAGGTAGCTCAGTTGGTAGAGCAGGGGACTGAAAATCCCCGTGTCGGGGGTTCAACTCCCTCCCTCGGCACCAGTTTTTAAGCTTTTCAACAAAATTTTCTGATTTTTTAATAAATCACAAAGGTAACACCAGATAAAATCACTGCCGTCTCCTATTTCTGAATAAATTATAACCAGTATACCTGTTCTTTCAGATCAGGTTGCAACTAATGCATATCAGAATTTGCCGACCAGTCGTCTGAACGCGCCAAGTTTTTCCTGATCACCGATTTTTGCCTTTTCAACAGCTGCTTTTAATACCTCTATCGAATGGTCATAATTCTTCCTGTCAACCGGGTAAGGGGTGCCGTCCTTGCCTCCATGTGCGAATGAAAAAGCGGCAGGGTCGGTGCGGCTGACTTCAGTACCGTGTATAATCTCCGCAAGCAGCGATAACGCCCTTATCGTTTTCGGACCCGCACCTTTGGCTTCAAGGAGAGAGGTGAAATCTGTTGGATTCTGTTCATAGGTCTCGATGAGAACCCTGCGGATGTTATAGGGATTTATGTCACGGAACATCACTTCATGTCTGAAAGGCAGGCTGTATTCCCTGGCCTTTTTCAGTTCGCCGAGGACAAAATCCGGCCCCTCTTTCAGTATTTCAACAGAAGCATCCCTGGCATCACTGCTCGATTTCGCAGTAAGGTCATAGACTGTCTGTAACGAAGATTGTGCTGTTATCCCTGTATGGGGTTCCTCAACAAAGTCTTTCAGTGCCGGGGAATGCCAGTGATACCTGCGGGCAGTTCGCGCCTCTTCGTTCATGCCCTGCTGTACAACGGTCCATGTAAGCGTTAAATCAAAAAACAGATTATGGTGGTAAAGCTGATGGCCGTCCTGAAGCGCATTGTTGTCGACCTTGGCAGAGAGTTTGCTGGCTCTCACCAGCGGAGAGGGCTCCACCCCGAGCCTCTCGCATCTGGTTTCAATATCTGAGGGCGTCTGTCTTGACCTGGCACCTTTTCCTCCGCATGCATAAAAACCAATTTCATGCTCAAACCCTGCAATACCCTCTTTTATCGCGCCACATACCGTTGTGGTTACGCCGCTTGAATGCCAGTCAAATCCCAGAACGCAACCCAGCGCCTGAAACCATAGAGGTTCCGACAGCCTTTTCAAAAGCTCGTCCGTCCCGTAATCCAGAATGATTGCCTTTACGATCTCACCGGCAAGAGCCTGCATCCTTTTAAAAAGCCATGCAGGAGCCTTGCCCCCGTGAAGTGGCGTCGTCATTATTCCCGTACGCATATGATAATCGCTGAACTGTCAGGATATGTCGAAAGGATTGTTAATACTGAACAGGCACACATCCCGGAAGGGATATGTGCCTGTTCATCAAAACTAGGCTGCCTTTTGTGCAGGTTTTGCCATCGCTATTGCATCGACCGGACATTCCGCGGCGCAGAAACCGCAGCCTATACAGGCCTTGTCATCTTTCATATAGGGCTTGGAATGCTTGTCTTTTCCCATTGCCCCTGACATTGCAAGACAGCCTGTAGGGCAGGCATCGACACAGATAACGCATGAATTGCATTTCTTATGATCGAATACCGGCTTTTCCCATTCTGACTTTTTGACAGCGGTGCAAATTTTGCCGGAGCTGTCCTTGACAGCCTGTTTGGGGCAGACTCTACCGCAGGCTCCGCATTCGATGCAGAGAGAGCCGTCTATCGCATGCAGGCTTTTCTGTGTGCCGCTTATGGCATTTGCCGGGCATAATCTTTTACATGCACCGCAACCGTTGCAGACTTCAATAATAGTATATGACATCTGGTCATCCTCCTCTTATTCTATTCCCAGATTTGCAAGGGTTTCCGCCTTCGGCTTGCCAGTTTCCGGATCCCAACCGAATGCCGTCCAGTAATCTTTCATAAGCTTGTCAATCTCGACAGTCCTGCCTTTGTTCGCACCTTCCAGCATAGGTGGAATCCCAAGAGACCGGTCATTTGCCTTAAATGACTTAGGCTCTATCCCATGCTTTATGTTGAATTGCTGTTTAAGCGTCTGCAGGCGCTCGCCGATTTCCATATATTCCTCAGGGTCTTTGTTCCATCCTGTAGCAGCGTTGAGCCAGTCGAATGTCGGTGTCCTTTTTATCCCGATAAACGCCCCGAACATGCATACGCCTGAACCGTTCAGCACATTCATGAATTTGCTGCATGCACTCGACCATACTGCCTTTTCCTCATCGGCCTTGTATTTTTCATTCTTGTGGTAAAGAGGCTTGACGGCAGGCAGGCTCCTGACCTTTTTCCAGAGCTGGAACATCTCATAATAAAGCCATGCCCCGATTGTATGCCTGCCGGGAGTGGGATCAGCACTGTAATGCAGGCCGAAACCCGGGTCTGCCCTTCCGTCATGCATTGCCAGCTCCTGTCCGCCGGCATGGATAGCATAACGCTCGGAGCCTTTGCCTATTTTTTTAGAAGCTACTTTTGACCCGTCGGCAAGGAGATCGCCTATTCCTTCTCTCTTGATCATCTTTTGTATCAGAGCAACAATAGCCTGCGTATTGCCCCACTTGAGTTCAAGGCCGTCCGTATCGTCTTTCGTGAGTATGCCTCTCTCATAGCATTCAATGGCGAACGCTGCAGTGCCGCCTGCCGATATCGTATCCATGCCTGCACGGTTGAGAAGCTCATTCATATAGAATATACTGTCGGCATCCTCGTTCATGCAAAGTCCGCCCAGGGCGAGCACACTCTCATATTCGGGCTTGTGCGTTTCGCTGAACTCGCCTGTCATTTTACAGATGCCGCCGCACCCGAGAGGACACGAATAGCAGTGATATTTAACCATCTCGCAGCCGGTAAAAACATCCGGATTGACATGTTTGGATTTTGACATGCCGAAATCCTTTTCACTGCCGGACCAGTTTTTTATCGGCGAATCCCCCATCTCGGCGGAAACCTGATTCATGCTTACCGTTCCCCATTTTCTGAGCATGACTTTGTAGAGCATTCCGTCCTGGGCCATCTGGGTGGGAAGTATGCGCATGAATGCGCCGATGAAGCCGGTCATGTTCCCGGGTACAAATGGTGGCTGCATGCCCACCCATTTGCTGCATGTCCTGCTCAGATTTTTCATCTCGTCACGATCGGCAACAGGGATTCTCTTGCAGCCGTCAAGGACCACAGCCTTCAGCTTTTTCGAGCCCATGACCGCGCCTAAGCCTGAACGCGCTGCAATGCGGCCCTTTTCGTTGCATATGCCTGAGATCAGCGAAAGCTTCTCGCCTGCCGGACCTATGCATGCGACCTGCGAGCCATGTCCGCACTCTTCAAGCAGCATTTCTTCTGTTTCAACAGCATCTTTTCCCCAGATGCCGGCTGCGTCTCTCAGCTCCATCTTTCCTTTGCCTATGTACAGATAGACAGGGCTTTTGCTCACTCCGGTAAACAATATCCCGTCATATCCAGTTCTTTTGATAGCCGGAGAAAACTGGCCGCCGCAATTGGCGTCACCCCATCCGCCGGTCAGAGGAGATTTTCCCACCGCCATCCATCTCCCCGTGAAGAGGCTTCCTGTTCCAGTGAGCAGTCCTGACATAAGCCCAAAGATATTATCCGGACCAAGAGGGTCGGCCCCTGCAGGAATTTTGTTATAAAGAAGGTAAGCTGCCAGACCTGTACCTGAAAGATACTTCTCATAAATTTCATCCGGAATAATCTCTTCCTTGAACTCTCCTTTTGACAGGTCAACAAATAAAACTTTGCCCATATAACCTTTTCCCATGTTTTCCTCCTTGAACTTTAACTGTTGGATGCTCAATTATCTTAAAGGTTCGTGTGCCTTTTTGCCGTACACCCTTTCATAGGCCTTGCAGTTGGGACAAAGACTGCCTTCTATCGATTTTACGAACCAGAAGGCAAAACCAGACTGCTTCTTTCTTGCAGTTTTGCAGACCGGACAGGTCAAACACTTCTGTGCCATTTCTATATCTTTTGATGTTACAGCAGACATAATATCCTCCTATCTAATCAGGTTATCATTATAATATAAGCAATTTCACCGCTTCAGTAAAGCGTTTCATGAACCCTTTTTACAACGTTGCCGGAATCAAAGGATTAAAGCATAATTTCTACATCCGTAAGCGGATAGGCCATGCATGGATGG
>CAYNVT010000102.1:0-15586 GCA_964400685.1 uncultured Bacteriovoracaceae bacterium
CACATCGACGGGGAGGTTTGGCACCTCGATGTCGGCCCATCGCATCCTGGGGCTGGAGTAGGTCCCAAGGGTTTGGCTGTTCGCCAATTAAAGCGGTACGCGAGCTGGGTTTAGAACGTCGTGAGACAGTTCGGTCCCTATCCTCTGTGGGCGTAGGAGAATTGAGAGAGTCTGTCCCTAGTACGAGAGGACCAGGATGGACGAACCTCTGGTGTTCCAGTTGTCGCGCCAGCGGCATAGCTGGGTAGCTAAGTTCGGCACGGATAACCGCTGAAAGCATCTAAGTGGGAAACCGTTCTCGAGATAAGTTCTCCCCCTCCTTTATGGAGCTGAAGGCCACCTGAAGACTACAGGTTTGATAGGCTGGGTGTGTAAGTGCAGCGATGCATTGAGCTAACCAGTACTAATTGGCCGTGAGGCTTGACTCATTAAATACTCCCTTCCGAGCTTCATCTTTTTATATAACTCGGACTTATACGAAAATTTTAAAAAATACGTTCCCGGTGACCATGGCATAGGGGAAACACCCGATCCCATCCCGAACTCGGCAGTTAAGCCCTATAGCGCCGAACGTACTGCATGGGTAACTGTGTGGGAGAATAGGACGTTGCCGGGATCATTATTAACAAGAGCCCAGAGCTTAATAAGCTCTGGGCTCTTTCATTTTGTGGACAAGGCAGGGCGCTATAATTTTACATACCGTTGTCGCTCTTTGCTGAAACGCTGCGGAGTACGTAAAAGTACACCTCAATAATCAGCGATACTATGCCGTATTAAATTGCATTCGGCCTTGTGCTGGACTGCAACCTTCCGTACACTAACAAGGCAATCCTAATCCCGTGCTGCAGACAAACAATTCTTCAATAAGGCTTTATGAAGTCCGTATCGGGGGCCTAAAGAAAATATCAAAATGCTCATAACCGATTAACTTAAGAAACAATAAGGTTATTTGCGTATCTCCATACCAGGCTCAGGCTATGATTACCTCTGTGTCATTTTTTGAATACCCCGCTTATAACCCGGCGCCATGCGCGTCGTGATCACCGCCAGAATCCATTCAAGGCTGTATTTCGAATCCGCTTTTTCCCAGAAATAAATGAAAACTTCCAGAATTATAACCGCCGCCACGCCGCAGAGAAGCGCCTCATTCGCTCCCATCATATCTCCATAAGGGTACTTTCCGCTGAACAGATAAATGATCGCCACCGGCCATCCAAGCATCATGTAATGGAGAAAATAAAAACTCAGAGAAAAATTGCTTGTTCGCACATAAAGACGGCTGAGGGGGCTCAATCTCTCTTTGTCCTTCTTTCTGACATCGTATAAGAAATATAATATACAAAATACAAAGATAGACATTCCTGCCTGAATGTTTATCAGGGAAAAGGAATCGGGATAGAAACAAATGGGGGACACAATTGCGCTTACGACGGAATCCGGCGGTTTTGTGCGAGCGGCGTAAGCCAGGGTAAATCCGATGAATAAAAGGAATGCGCCTATAATCATAAATACCGGCAGGTCGTTATACATTTTTCCCTGAACGATCCGCCGCCCCAGAATGAGGCCTGCAATCGGGAATATTACCCAGGGCAATAAAGGGAAATAACCCGAAAGGAAAAAGCCTTTGATTATAATAATAAAGTTCCAGGCAGAACTGTAATCGTTAACCGGTATAACGGACATTCCCGGAAGAATTTTAGATAAATACGGCTCGGGTTTGAAACCTCCGCCCCATAATGATGCGATTTCGAAAAAACCTCGTGTAAGCGGCGTAAGCACAGCAATTGCCACGCACAGGATAACCAGCGCCCATGAAGGCAGAAACCGGCAGAAAAAAAGGACAATGGTGGCTGCGCCCATAAGCGTCAGAATATCCCATCTCCATATTCTGCCCGGGCCGAACGCCAAAAGCAGCATCACAAGACCTGTAACGAAAAGATAGACGCCGCGAACCAGCGCACGCTTGAAAAGAAGCCGGTTATCAGGGTTACCTGTTCTCTTGGCCGAGAGAACCTGGCTTATTCCCATCATCATGAGAAATGCTGCTGCTCCCCAGTCCGCCAGCACATCTCCGAAAAAGAAAACGCTGAAAGAGTCGAGAGCCGCTTCATCGCTGTAGTAGATAGTAAAATGAACCAGCACCATGCAGATAAGGGCGAATCCGCGCATTATGTCTATTGACAAAACCCGGTTGCTTTTTTCTGCTCCGGCTGAGGCGATTCCTGAAACGGCGCCGCCTGCAATCTCTTCAACCATTCAAGCCTCTCCTTTCAATATCCAGATCAGATTTAATACTGCAGGCTGCACGACTTATTAAGGAAATGGAAAACACGCCTCCCGCCCCGTCAAGATTGAGCAGCTGGTATTCAATGCTGTCGGATTTTATCAGCTTGAAACTGTTCAGAACACAGGCGAGCAGAATCGCAAAAGCGCCTGCCCAGCCGAATATTTCGGCCGCCAGATTGCGATTATGAATATTGGCGGAAATGTCATTCTTTCCCATAATCATATATTCGGCCTTATCCATCATCGCACTTTAATCCTGAGTGATCATCAGACTGAAAAATCAGAGCGTATCCCGCAGTTCCCACCTGGGAGCGCTTATATCCGCAAAGCTCCAGCTTCGGTTTTTACGGGTTTGGCTTTGAAAAAAATTTCCCAGCTATCAGAGAAGCAGAGTCTTTGTTTTTGAAGAGTAGGAACCAATAGGGGACATCCATGAAAATATGAATATTAAACCTCCAAGACGGAACCAGGGAATGCAGATTAGATTATAAGATAACATATCGTAATATTATTAAAATATTAATCCGATCAGCTTCCCTTAGAAATCTTATCAGCTCAACAGCTATCAGCTTAATATCCGGCTTGCCGCAGGTGATCAATTCTATTTTAAATAGAGTGCCTAGCTGAGGTATCTTATGATAAAAAGCTAATTGAATCTTATACAAAAATATTTTAGAAAATACCAATCAATCTCATGCTGATAAAGCATCTTGGATTTAATCTTTATAAACTGAAGTGAGGAGCAGATATTATGGATAATACCGGCAGAAAGAATTGGACCAAACCTGAACTAATCGTACTGGTCAGGAACAATCCCGAAGAAAGGGTACTCTCAGCATGTAAAGGAACAGATATTGATGGTGCACTAAACAATTTTGATAATTGCATGGGGCCTTTACCGGCTCCTTGTGATATTTGTTCAGTAATTGGTGATTCCTAGAATCCCAGAGAGCTGAACCTGGGAGCCCAAAGGTGCACCCGCGGAAATTTGCCGGGGCACCCGCTTTATGTGATCACATATATTTGACGATAGGGTTTCCGATAATGGGTTCGACATCCATCATGAGGAGCTCGATTTTCCTGTATGGCTTGTGTATGCCGCGTTCTGCCGAACAGGAGATTTCCCTGTCTTTCTGATCTAGCGCATGACGGTAAATCTGCACTGCTTTTTCGCGCCTGCCGAGCAGGTCATTGCAGCGTGCAAGCCAGAGCAGTGATTCGGCCTTCATCCTTGGATCACGGTAAGGATAACCGGCGTTTTTAGCAAGATGCGTGAGGGCATCCTCAAACCGGTGCATCTTTAAAAGAAACAAACCCGCCACACGGTCGAATATCGGTTCGTCAGGCAGGACTTCAGCGGCCCGCCGCAGATGGAAAACAGCCCGCGAATCGTCGAAACGGTCCAGATGTTCCGTCCATGCCTGTTCATAGTGTCCAAGTGCCTGTGACTCTTGTTCCGATAATTGCGTGCGTCCGCCCGTGAGGTCTCCGGTGTCAGCCGCCGCATCGCCGCCTTCAAATAGTGCGCTCAATTTAAGCCCCACATACTTATCAGAGAAGCACACGGGGAACGACCCGTTTGATATGTAGATCGAGTTATCATCGGGAGAAAGCACTACCGACATTGCGTTGTTTGTCGAAGCGACGATATCTCCTGCAACACGTTTCCTGCCTTCGCGCGGGTCCACGAAATCGCTCAATATTGATACTGCATCATCAAGAGTAAGTTTCCCGTATTTCTCCATGATGAGTTCGCTGATTCTCATATATCTGGCAGTGCTGTGGCGCCACCATGCGGTGGGTGCAACCTCAAGCTTTTTCATTTCCGCCGAGATATGATGGTTAGTCCTTACGAGGAAATCGTTTTCAGGCCTGATGATTTCCGAATGATGAGCGGTAAAGCCGTAAACCAGGGCATCGCATGCGCGCGTGTCGCATATCAGAAATGACAGTCCGCCGATTCTCTTTCCGGTTTCCATTATCCTGACTGCCTCTTTCAGGTTTGTCGCATTCGAAAGGACTTCACCGGCAAGCGTAAAGAGCGGCCTTCCGCTTATGGCAACATCCTTCATGAAATTCGTGAACGGCATGATGCATATCCCGGACTGGTTCATGGCGAATCCGCCGACTGGAATGCCTGCCGCGCCTATCCAGAAAAATGCCTGCCTGCCTTCAGGGTGATATACCTTCATGCATTGATATGTATCCCACAGACCCCGACCGTAAAAATCGAAGTTGCGGCCGAGTATCTGTCGGCCGTCCTTCGTCGCCGCTCCTCGCGCGAAAAATGCTGAACATCCCAGCGCCGCCGGCATCGCCATCGGAACCATCGACCTGCCGGCCAGAAAGTGCAGTATGTCGGCAAACAGTATCACACCCTGACCGGATCTTGCCGGCAGGCCCAGTGCGTCGGTGAAACCTTTTTGAAGCTGTTTTATCGGTTCTCCGATATTATTCAGATTCGCCTTATGGAAAATGAAATAAAGCAGCTTTGCGATCCTCGGAGGCAGGGCACGGGAAATTTCCGAAACCGCGCTGTGCGCCACAAGCGCTTCTATCAGGTTGCCGTAATATTTCATTACATAATCATCGAGCATGCCGCGCACCAGCTCGCCGTGCTGACGTCCCATTTCCTCGTATGTGCCTTTAAGGTGCATGACGAGTATCCCTTTTTCAGTATCAAGGGATGCCTCTCCACATTTTCTCGGAAGGGGGAAAGGCGCTCCACCGTATACTTGTTCTGTCATTTACCTTCTTTCCTTATTCTGTAATCAAAGCAGCCACTTCTTTTCTCACTTCGTCAAGCACCTTCCCGTCGCGTGTCCATGGAGGGTTCAGTGGGTTCCAGATTCCCAGGACCGGGGCTGTTCCAAGCTGCCTGTATGCCTTTGAAACCGCCTCCTTCACCGCGTCCTCGCCTGCGATGCCGGCTGCCATCTTGAACATCTCCCAGTCTTCCAGTCCGTCCCTGGTCTGTTTCAATCTGATCGAAGTTACCGGCCCGTTCATTGCAACCTCAACGGGCGAACCCACAGGTGCTGCCGTTCCGTTATGGTCTCCTGGGTAGAACAGGAATCCGTCGCCGTTACGCGAGAATTCCGGATAAGCCAGGGGATCTTCCCAGGGATTAACCTCTTTCCAGGCGGTTGTGCTCCAGTAAAGGAAGCCTGTCGCCTTTTCATACCATGCGCCCCACATCATGATGCGCGGCTCAAAGCCAATCATCGTGTCGATATCATAACCTGCATACGGCGGAACGGTTGCATTGCAGACGTAGAACCAGAGCTCTTCGCCTCTTAATCTCATGGCGTCGTATTCTTCCCTTCCTGCGAAATTGAGGATTCCAGCTGTCAGCCAGCCTTCATACTTGGTGACTTCCGGGCACCAGATGTCGAGCAGGCCGTCGAGCTCCTTGACCCACCATGTGGTGTCCATGAAAACGCCTTTCCAGTCAGGATCGGCCTCAAGCATGAGCTTTATGTCGTAAGCCAGATTCTCATACGGGACATCATTCCAGAAAGGCTCGTCCTGGCAATATATATAAACCTTGTCCATCCAGCCCTTTTCCTTGAGGTGGCGGGCGAATTCCGCTGCGGCTTCCTTATACTGCTCGTCCGTGATCTTCGTTTCCAGCGTTCCGCTGCTTCCGGGGCGGAAGAATCCGGCGTTGAACTTGTGCATGCCCACGCCGTCGCCGTAGAAGCTTCCGTCGAGCCTGGATTCCAGGATTGCATCGTATTCGCTCCAGTCAACCGGGATCAGATGGCCGTCGCTTCCGAATTTGAATGGATTTGATGCGAGGTTTGTTATCCTTGTAACGTCAAGCCTGTGTTTGTGAAGCTCGAGCTCATAATTATAATGAGTCTCCGCCAGCGTTGCGGCGGCATGGAATTTGTCCTGGGTGCTGTCGTACAGGCCGAAGGCCGTAGAGATTGTTCTTTTCTTGGGGATGCTGAAAGCCCATACCGTGGCTGTCACCTCAATCTCGCAAGGCTTCACGTTGTCTGCCGTAACCGCAAGTTTGCCTGAATAAACGCCAGCCGGTATTCCTTCGGGTATGTAGACTTCAACCCAGACGGGCTGGTTTTTGAGCTTGTCAACCTTGAAAGGAACGCCTACCGCAGGATGAGCCGGATTATAGGGGTCGGCGAACGGAATGAGGGGATCGGGATAATTGCCGGGAAGCCTTAAATCCCCGACAACACCTAAAAGAAATGATGGTTTGCTGGCATGGACATAAAATTCCCGGTAAAGTGTAATGTTTCCGGAAGGGATGACTGCGCCGCCGGGTCCGGTGAGGTCGCCCGCGGTAACGTTCACGTTCGAAAGGCCATTTGGGCCGCCGTTTATGATAATCTGAAAGGACTCATAATCGTTTTGAGCTGCGCATATTTCCGCAGCTACAGTCTTTTTTGAAGCCGAATACTGCATCACTCTCGCCGTTGACGGTTCAGTCCAGACTTTCATCGAGTCTTTGCAGGCCGGGAAAAGGATCAATATACCTATGATAAGAACGAGCGATGTTTTTCTTTTCATGATGAACTCCTCATAAATGGACTCCTCATAATTTTAAATTTCAAAACCGGATTTCAGATTATAGAGATGTTTGCCCGGCTGTTCAAGCAAATATGCGGTCACAGAGTATTTCCCGAATCTCTTCATCATCGATGGTTCCGATTATTAAGCCGCCCCCGACATTTTTCCGGCTCGCTTGCATGGAACTTCAAGTGATTGCCGGTGTTATCACTCTCTCGATAAATATGGTATCAAACAGACATAATGGAAAGGCCGAAACGGCCCATCAGTATAAGAAAAAGGGGGAGAGATTTTGGCAGAACAAAAGAAGAAATGGAATAAGCCGGAACTGATAGTGCTGGTGCGCAGCAAGACTGAAGAGGCGGTCCTGGAATTCTGCAAGTCAACAAGTACGGAAGGTCCATGGGCGGAATTAGACCATTGCGAAGAACAGGGCTGGGGAGGATGTTCCGTAATTTCGGAGAGCTAGCCTTCCGGTCATTTTATTCCCCAGGTATGCCTGACCTTGATATAGTTTGCCTTTTTCTGGAATGGTTCCATGATTTTGTGTATCATGATGAGCAATAATTTTAAGGAGGAACGAAGTTTATGGCAGTCGTAGAATGGAAAAAAGATGAAAACGTAGCGATCATAAGCATGAACAACGGTGCCAACAGGCATAACCTGACATTCGCCCGGGCAATGCTGGCTGTTTTAGATGAGGTCCAGGCCGACAAGGATATTTCTTCTGTTGTACTTACCTCAAGCGATGAGAAGAACTTCTCCCAGGGAATTGATGTGGAATGGCTCATGCAGAAGTTTCAGGAAGGAGACAAAGATTCCATCAGGGCCTTCATGTACAGCATGAACGATGTGTTCAAAAGGCTTCTGCTTATTCCCTTGCCGGTTATTGCAGCAATCAACGGACATGCATTCGGCAACGGTGCCATTATATCTTGTGCGTGTGATTTCCGCTTCATGAAGTCCGACAAGGGCTTTTTCTGCTTCCCCGAGGTGGATTTGGGCATTCCTTTCCTGCCGGGCATGATCGCTTTTATCAAAAAGGCCATGCCATATTACCTTTATAACGATCTGAAGCTTACCGGCAGACGGGCCGGAGCCGTAGAACTGTACGAAAAACATTTTCTGGATAAGGCCTGCCCGGATCAGGCCACGCTCATGCAGGAAGCAATCGCCTTTGCAAAAACCTTCAACAAGAAGCGCGGGATATTCGGCGAGCACAAGCGCAGACTTCATAAGGATATCGTTGCTGTCATCGACAACGAGGACAAGGCCTTCATAGAGCCGCTCAGCCTGATGATTACGGATTGACGTCAGATAAGAACAGCATTCATAAGGGCCGCGTCAGGAAACAGTGCCTTTAACACTTTACTGTCTGTTACCGGAAGCGGCCCTAGGTTTTTCAGGTGCTGCCTGAGCAGGGTCGTCTTCAGATGACCGTCTTCTTGAAATACCCCAGGTAATTCCTGTTCTGCTCGAACATCTCCTTTACCATTTCCCTTATCTCAGCCATTGAAAGGACTGCCGAGGTAAGCGGGTCATTAAGGATAGCCTGCATCACGAGGCGGGCGTTGCCGGTAAGCGCCGCCTCTATCGCCATTTCTTCGACCATGCAGTTCGTGTGTACAAGCGTCACAAGCTGCGGCGGCAATGCCCCGACATGGACCGGGTGGAAACCGGCCCTGTCCACATAGACCGGGACCTCCACGCATGCATTATCCGGCAGGTTGGTGATAAGTTTTGTATTCGGCACATTGCCGTTAAAGGAATATATTTCACCGCCTGCAAGGGCATTGATGATGAAGGAGGCATATTCCAGGCCCCGGTTCAGATCGTACGGTTCGAGAGGCCTTTCAAGCTCCTTCTTGACCCTGTCTTTCCATGTGGCCTCGGTCTCCTGATACTCCTTAAGGATGTATGCATATTCTCCGGGGTTCCATCCCGTGCCCGGCAGGCAGTATTTTTCTATCAGGTCCGGGCGTTTTCTGAACCATGCGTTATATTCCGAGTTGTGTCCGCTCGATTCGGTCGGGTAATAGCCCAGGTGAAGATACATCTCGTTCCTTACGATCTCTTCATTATAGACATCGGGGTTTTCAGTGACCGCCTTGTATATCTGAGGATAGGCGTCTTTGCCGTTATTTTCGAACCTCAGGTAAAACGCCTGATGGTTTATGCCCGCGCAGGTGTATGTGATGTCATCGAACGACCTGGCTCCTATCCAGCATGCAAGCATTATTGCCGTTCCCTGAACCGAATGGCACAGGCCTGTGACCGGTATGCGCGTAATCCGCTGAAGGGCACCGCAAAGCATGGCCATGGGATTCGTATAGTTGAGAAGTACCGCACCGGGGCAGTATTTCTCCATGTCACGGACGATTTCGAGCATGGGGGGCAGTGTCCTTAGAAACCTGAAGATGCCGCTAGGCCCCCTGGTGTCTCCCACATTGATGTCCACGCCGTATTTCTTGGGGATTTCGATATCATATTTCCAGACATCCGTGCTTCCGGAAAGGATCGTTGTCAGCACGACATCGGCGTCTTTAAGCGCCTTTTTCCGATCCTTTGTCGCGATCACCTTTGCAGGGTATTTGCCCGCAGCCACTATCTTTTTTACTGAAGCTTGCGCAAACGCCAGTCTTTCATCATCGATATCCATAAGCGCGAGAGTCGAGTCTTTAAGCAGATCGAACGTCAGGATGTCGCGCACAAGTTCGGTTGTGAATCCCAGACTTCCTGCACCGATAAAGGCAATCTTCATAACTTTCTCCCTTTTAAAGAGATTGTATAACTTCTATTATCACGAAAATTTTATTTAATGTCATGATACAGATTCTTGAGTACTTATATCGACATCCATTTTTCCAATGTTGAGTATCCTGTGGGTACACACTGAACGTAAAATGTTTACTCCTGCCTTTCGTACAATGTTATTCCGCCTGTAAGTTCAGGCAGGTCCTTTTTTAAAATGGCGAATTTCGAATTGTAGATGCGCTGCATAATCCTTCTGACAGGTGAATTCGCTATTGCCATATTGCCCTGAGGAGAAACGGGAATAACGCTTACCGTTTCCTCGACAGCAGGTGCTGATGAGACGGGCTGTCCCGTTTTCCTGTCAATCAGGCACATCCTTATCTCTTTCGGCATATCCATGCTGCGTAAAGACCTGCAGATAGCTGCCTGAATCATGATCCCGTTAATGCCTGCTGTCGCGATACAGAAGTTCTTTGCCTTTAAAGAAGACGATTTAATACTGAAGCAGGTTTCAATTTCCGCCCTCCAGAAAAATGCGGCATTATCTCCCATGTCAACAAGCTTGATAAGGTCGGCGTTTGTTGAAACATATACCTCTCTGCCGGAAATGCACAGAGAACCGGTGACAGGGGCCTTGACATCATATGACCAGAGGATATTCCCGTCCCTGCCGATTGCCATGACATTTCCTGTGCCATCAGCAATATATATCCTTTCGCCATTCATCCCGATGCTTGGAGTTGTCGCCGACCCCCCCTTGAACGTAACCTGGCAGGCGATAGAGAAACTGCATTCATCACCCTTTCTCAGAACGTCGATTCCGTAAAGTGCGCCGTAATCGGAAAAGCCGTCAATAATGCCATCGGCCTCATCTTTCATGGTGGATGCAATCCAGATTCTTTTTGAATAAGGGTCCACCGCGAAGTAATTGCTGATTCTGCTTCCTGCGCCGATCAGTCCTTCGATGACGAGTCCGGGATTTTCCTGCACGCCTTTTTCGAGAGAAAAGACATTAAGCTCATCTTCAAGCGCGCTTTTTATTTTTTCGCCAAGCACAGGAAAACCGAGCATTCGGTTTAGCCTGACAAGCCTTTTGTCTTTTTTCCCGGCAGGGGCACCGGGCATTTCGAACATGCCGAGCCTTTTTCCTGTACGTCTGTCCAGTGCAAGCAGAAAGCCGTTTGCGTAAAGAGCAAGAACTGCATCCGCCTGAGCGTGATAATTGATGCCGTACAGGTGATAAGCTGCATTCATTTCCTGAACCGTACTGCTTTTTCCGCCATCTTCGATTTCAAGGCCGGCAGGGGTTTCCCACAGGACTGTTCCATCCGTGCTGACAGCAACGATTTTTTCATAGCCGCCCGTATAGACAGTCTGCATTCCGGATTCAGGGTTGTTAAGTACAAGCGGAGCCCCTCCCTGTCCGACCTGTCTTGGCCCTATGGAGAATCTTCTTTTTCCTGTTTTTTCATCAAGACTCACAAGAACCACATTATCCTTTTCTCCCGGGGAGAGAGGGGTGAAATAGATATTTCCGTTATTGTCGAAAGTTGGTCCTTCGGTTATGAAAAACTGTTTTTCTGCTGTCCATGCTGCCCTGAAAGACAGGGGAAAAGTGATGTTGACGCTGTCAGTGCAAGCGACACCGGAGTGCAGGGTATAAAAGCCGTTTTCACCAGGAATGACAGGGTTGTTTATTCTTTCATTATTGAGAGGGTAATCAGAGACCATATGAACAGCCGCAGGTTTCATACCCGTGCATGCCTGAACAGTAAAAAATATAAGAAGAGCCAAAGCTGCTTTAAGGATGCTTATCATGTATCAATAATATGGGTGTTGACCTTAATGACAAGGTTACATCCGAGAAGAAGGTGCCGGGAGTGAGCAGAGTGAATTCAAGGCCGCCGTTCGTTTCATACTCCCAGTCCCAGAAACAGAGCCGGCTATCTGGACATCGGATTGTTATTATGTCTCTGTTTGAGCCGTTTCTATCTGCATGATATTACCTGGCACCACCCTGGAAAAAAGTGGCGCCCTGGTTTTGCTAATGCCTGTATCAGAACATGCAGATGAATATGTCCAGGGTGCCATTACGGTTGTCGGAGTAGACGATCCGGTTACCGTCAATGTCGTTTAGGTACTGGCCGGCCGGGTTGCTGGTTATTTCAAAATGGCATCCGCCACTCAGGTCCCAGAGCCCGATATGAGGCAGGCCACTTTCCGAGTCATTGTAGGATACATAATCGCCGCTGATATGAGCGTTTTCCTGATCGCCTGCAAGGGTCAACTCTTTTTCGGTAAGGGTGTCGAGGTCGAAGGAGACGATGTTCTTGTCTATCGGCGTTCCCTGTTCACGCTGAAATACAACCATGCGGCCTGAAACGTCAGGGAAGCGTTCGCTTGCCCATGGCGTGGCTGTGAGCTGTGTCGTCGCCCCGCTTGCCCAGTCGTAGGCGAAAACATCGCATGCATACCCGTCGCAGCGCTCCCATACTATTATTCCATCGCCCACTGCGGGAGCCTGATCAATAAGCATATCGCTGGTGATGCGACGCTCTTCGCTTGTTGAAAAGTCGCGGGCATATATCTCGGCGTTTCCATCCCGGTCGTCGGTCCAGACTATGAGATTACCGCCCAGGGACGGGTCCAGCGAGTTCGAACCGGCTGTGTTTGTTATGTTCAGCGTCGTGTGCGTGGTCACGTCATAGACCAGCACGTCCATGGTGTTCCAGTCGGTGTAGGCGATCCTTCCATCAGATACACCTGTCAGCTGCTGGTCGCCAGGTGCGGTAGAGACAGGATAGGCAAGGCCGGTGGTCAGGTCGGTGTACCATACATCCGCATCGACGCCGCTGAAGTCGGTATAGACGACAAGATTGCCGGAAATAGCCGGGTCGAACTGATCGGCCGGGGCATCTGTTACATTCTTTTCAGTCGTGTCATTGGTGGTGAATTGAAAGGTGTAACCGCCGAGCATCGGCAGTCCCAAACCGTCCTTGATCCCTGATGTCAGGGTAACGCTGTAGGTCGTATGGGTAGCCAGAATCTGCTTCGGCATGAAGGCCGCCTCTGTCCCGCTGCATGTTATGCTACCCTCTACGAAGTTGCCTGCTTCATCTTTAACAAAAAATGTGGACTGATTTACGGTTGCGGCATTCGGACTGGAGTTGAAAACAACTTTAATGATTGAAACCCTGGAAACATCACTGGAATTTTTCGCCGGATCGGTGCTTGCTACCTTGATGCATCCGGAAAGCCCAAGAGCCAGAAGAATGATTACTGCCAGAAGAAATCTCGCCGGTTCTAGCCCTTTCATAATAAAAACCTCCAAATAAATTTCTGCATCAGGATCAGATTCATGTATTGTCAGTAATGTTTCCGATTATTCAAGAATAAAAAACAATGTCAATTCCCAACTGACTTGACAGGTAAATTTTAATATGTGACCCTACAGGAACTTTTTTAATGAAATGCATGAAGTAATTATTTGCACACATTCTGGCCGCTTTCCAATCGGAGATTTTAAACGGCTTTATATTATATAAATAGAGGAGGGGTTATGAGAAATGTTATTATTTCAAGGGTTGGGTTTATCCTGGCGATTCTTTTAGCTATTACCGTTACCGGTTGCAAGAACTCGAGCAAAAACTGGAGCATGACATATGGTCTCGGGTATTTCGATTGCATAGAACAGACAAGCGATGGCGGGTATATAGCGGGCGGCTGGAACAAGATCATGAAAACGGACGCCAGCGGAAATTCCCTGTGGCAGAAAACTCTGGGAGTTTGGAACCCAGTAACTCAATCTTCTGGAGTTATTGTTCACCAGACGCAGGACGGCGGGTATATTGCCGTCAAGAGAATTGATAGCTCAAGCCCCATAGGTGCAAGTTTCTGGTATGGGGACGTGCTCATCAAATTGAGTGCAAAGGGTAAAACTGAATGGAATAAAGACATCCTTAATCCGGAAGGGTCACCAATGGCCGTAAATTCTGTTCGACAGACTTCTGACAGCGGGTACATACTTTCAGGAGAATATACCGATACTGACGGAGTCGAAATCGGCGTACTAAGCAAGATAAATCAAGATGGTAACATTTTGTGGACGCGGGAATTTGAAGAAGTTGCATTCTGTGCCTGGGAGAATCCGGCCGGGGGATATTCATTGATCGAAATAATACCTGTCAATTCCGACAACAATGAGACCATCATTATCAAGACGGATGAGAACGGAAATGAGATCTGGCGGAAGTCATATGAAGACACGGATACCTGCGGCGGAACTGTAACAGCAGACGGAAGCATTGTATTGGCGGTGGAGGACATCGATACTGAAAATTCGGCGATGTTAAAGATCGATGCTGCAGGGAATATAACCTGGAAACAAGTCTATCCTCATACCGGCACGGCGGACGGGATGGGGTTTATCCTTTCCGTTGAGCAGGTGGGTGACAGTGAGTATGTTTTAGCCGGGGCACGAAGCAAAGACGGCTGGGTTGACGATGGGGCTTGGGTCGTCAGGACCGATCAGGACGGCAATGAGACCGGCAGGTGGAGCAATGATTTTGGTAGAACGTACACAAGTGTCGAACAGGTCAGGCCGACGCTCGACGGCGGATACGTCCTTGCCGGCTGCATGCTTCCTGAAAGCGCGGTTAATAAGGCCTGGCTTGCCAAGACCGATGCGAACGGCAACACCTCGGATTAGTCATCGGCGGAATTGCTTCATGGAAATAGAGAAATGTCTCATCATTCTTGACAAAATGTAATATATTAACAACCGGCTACAGGAGGTTAAATGGATTATCCGTATGATCCCGTTTTGATGAAGATGAGGAAGGATGCCCCTGCCGGAGACGGTGAATGCGGGCATTTCAGTAACAGGGACGGATACAATCTGTTCTACCGGCTGTGGAAGGCGGAGAATCCGGATAAGATCGTGGTATGCCTCCACGGTGCATTTGCGCACGGGGAATACTTTTCGCTGGTGGCGGACAGGTTTGTGCCTATGTGTACGAGTGTTGCGGTCTTTGACTATCAGGGCCATGGCAGGTCCGAGGGTAGAAGGGGCGACGTGCTACGCTTCACCGACTGGTACAGGGATGCGGCGGATTTCATAGAGTTTATCAGGAGAGAGGCCGGTTATAATCTGCCGGTCTTTCTTCTGGGCGAATCCATGGGGGGGCAGCTCGCATCGGGCATTTCCGTGCTTTATCCCGATCTTCCGGTCTCCGGTTTCATACTCTTCTCTCCTGCCGTCAAGTTCAAGTCGGGAAAATTTTCAGAAATGCTGAAAAAGGCGATACCAAATATCTTCAACCTGCTTTTTTCACCAGGCAAGCCAGTGATCGACATAACGGGCAATCCCTCTGATGGAATAGTCGACCCGCTACACCAGGAATACGACGCGAGGGACCCACTCAGATTTTCCAAGGCCTCGCCGCGCTACCTGCTTGAACTCAGCAAGTCAGCTAAAATGGCCTTTAAAAAGGGGCCTGCGGCAACAAAAAAGCCGGTCATTATTCTGGCAGGGACTGATGATACTTCAGTCGAGATCGACGCGGTAAGGGACTATTTTGCATGGCTCGATGCGGGGGGAGACAAGAAGATCATCATCGCCGAAGGCGCAAAGCATTCGATACTGGATGATCCGGCGTTTCTGCGGTACTGGAAGGAAGTTATCGAATGGCTAAAAGCTCATTGACCTTGCTCAGGATGCTATAACTGCGTATACATTTGTTTCTTCCTTGTAAATTTATTAGATTATTGTTCCAAAATTCAAATTTATTTTAGAATCATTTTTTTCAATTATTACACAGCAGCAGAGATTTGACAAAATTATATGTCGAATAGTGGTTGTTCGTGATTGATGCAAAGTTGTGTTCTCCTCCGAACATTTTATCCATAATTTCTTCAACTGTAGAACCGCTTGCTTTAAGAGCGCCTGCCTTTTCGGCAAGGCCGGTCATGTAGATTATGCAATCGGATAAGGCCTTTCTGCCGTCAGGAA
>CAYNVT010000103.1:0-15331 GCA_964400685.1 uncultured Bacteriovoracaceae bacterium
AGGCCTCACTTTCCATGTACGCAACAGGTATGGCATCGCAGGAAGATGTCATAATGGCGCAGTCGGAGAAGTATATGATACTTGAGAGAGAGGAAATGGCGAGGCAGAAAGTGGAATCGCTTAATGCTATGTTGAGCAGCGAAACGGGCAGAAAGGTTAATCTCTCATTCGATATGAGTACCGAATATCCTGCAACACCTTTTCCCTACAGCCTCGATGAACTGATAAAAAAGGCCGGTGAAGCCTCTCCTGATGTCATGATACAGAAAAACATGGTCGAGGCCCAGTCGAGAATGCTTCAACTGGCAAAAAAAGAAGCACTGCCTGATGTTACGCTGAATGCCTCATATATGAACAAGGGGGGAGAATTTGACGATATGTGGAGTCTTACTGCAAGCTTTCCCATCCCGGTGTTTTATGCGAACAAGCAGAGGAGCCAGATTGAGGGCGCCGGTCTCAGCATGGCTGCCGCCAGGAAGGAGATGGAAGCTGCCAGGCTGATGACGGAATCTCTTATAAGGGATAACTATTCCATGATAAAGGCAACGGAAAAGCTCATGGAGATTTATAAAAAGGCCCTCATTCCTAAAGGCAGGCAGGATATAGATGCTGTGATTGCAAGGTTTGAATCAGGGAAATCAAACTCCATGCAGTTAATTTCCAGGCTCAAGCAGCCGCTTGATTTCGAGCTTTCATACTATCAGCAGTTCACCAGCCGGGAAAAGGCGATAGCCAGGATAAACTCGGTTACAGGCATACTCGATGCCGAAGGTGCTGAATGAAAAGGAAAAAGATAGCTGTAATCATTGCCGCCATACTGGTTATTATAATCCTTGCAACACTTGCGATTTACTACTTTGGCAAATACTCCCAAAAGTCTTCAGTGCCTCAAATTCAGCCTTTAGATATATCTCAAACCGATGAAACGCCTGCTCTTGATATGTCCGAAGAGGGCAGGAAGATGATCGGTGTGAAAACGGTGCCGGTCTCATTTGTTGATATGACCTCTGATATAAGGCTGGCCGGCCGCATTGAATATGACGAGCAGCGCATATCAACGGTTAATGCAAAAGTCGAAGGGTGGATTGAAAGGCTTTATGTGGATTATGAAGGAAGGGCTGTGTCCAAGGGTGAACCACTTCTGGACATATACAGTCCGGAACTTTTAAGCGCGCAGAAAGAGCTCTTGAGTCTTAAGGCCTTTTCCGGCAGGAAGGATTCGACCGAACTGGGCAGGATGGTCGAGAAAGATACCGAAGAGCTTATTACAGCGGCCAGAAAACGCCTCAGCCTGTGGGACATAACCGATTCTCAGATTGCACAAATCGAGCGGACAGGCAAACCCGTAAGGGCGCTCACTATTAAAAGCCCGGTTACAGGAACAGTCCTGAAGCGTTATGCAACAAGGGGCATGCGGGTTATGCCCGGAGAGCCCCTGTTCGATGTCGCCGACCTTTCCAGTGTATGGGTGGTGGCCGAAGTTCCCGAGGCCGATATGCAGCAGATAAAACAGGGTATGACTGTTATAATCAGTTTTGAAGGCATGCCTGGAAAGATATTCAATTCCAGAATTGATTATGTCTATCCTGTGATGAACGGTTCCACCAGGACGGTTCGCATAAGATGCACCCTTAATAATCCCTATGGTTCACTGAAACCGCAGATGTACGCAACGCTCACTTCATCGGCAAACTTTGGCAGGAGGCTCGCTGTACCAACAGACGCCGTAATCGACACCGGTCTGAGGCAGATTGTCTATGTCGATAGAGGTGATGAAACATTCGAGCCCAGAGAGGTCAGGACCGGGATCTCGGCAGGAGGCATGAGGGAAATCCTCTCAGGCGTCAATATTGGCGAAAAGGTAGCGGCGAGTGGCACGTTCCTCATCGATTCCGAGGCGCAACTAAAGGGCGTTACCCTTCATGATAAAAAGTAGCCCTGAATTACTTTTTTTACATGCCTTTCAAGGCGTTTTTTGCCTCAATGATGAATTCTCTGTCCGTTCCGCAGCAGCCGCCAATGAAGTTGGCGCCTGCCTCAATAAGAGCCGGTATATGGCGGGCAAAATCAGTTGCGGATGTGCCGTACACGGTCTGCCCGTCTATGACTTCGGGTGAGCCTGCATTGGGCTTCATCCAGAGAGGTAGTGTTGTGGCCGAACGCATGCGTTTGCAGATAGGGATAAAACCCTCGATTCCCTGTCCGCAGTTTGCGCCTATCCCGTCAACGCCTATGCCTGTAAGGGTTTCAACCGCCTGCTCGATGGTGTTCCCTATCATGGTGCGGTCCTTGTTTTTACCTGCATCGAAGACCAGGCAGGCGATGACGGGCAGCCCCGTCTTTTTGGCTGCTTCTGCGGCAATCCTTGCCTCATTCAGGTCCATCATGGTCTCAACGATTATGGCGTCGGCCCCGGCCGATGCAATGGCCTGTGCCTGCTCCATAAAAGCCTCCATAAGACCTTCTTCCGTGACATCTCTGGTTATGAGCAGTTTACCGCTCGGTCCTATTGATGCGAAGACGCAGGCTTTACCTGCAGCGGCCTTCTTCGATATCTCCACTCCTTTTTTATTTATTTCAACCGCCTTATCAGCCATTCCAAACTTGCCCAGAACGAAGCGGTTCGCGCCGAATGTATTTGTAAGGATGATGCGGCTGCCTGCATCGACATACTGCCGTGCGATATCCTCGACCTTGTCGGGATCAGTGAGATTCCAGGAATCCGGTGCGACGCCAGGTTTCAAACCCCGCTTCATCATCTGTGAACCCCATGACCCGTCTGTCAGAACAGGTCCGTCTTTTATCAGTCCGGCGATAAATTCATTCATGACAACCTCCAGTCGTTATAATTCGTATGGAAATCATCTGAGAATAAAGCCGTGTTCGAACATTAAGTCAATCTTTATTAAGGGAGAAAGACGGTGATTGCAAAGATAATAGGCCTAAGCGCCCGAAACCGTTTCTTTGTTATTCTGATTGCTGTATTTGCAATAATCTGGGGTGTCTGGGCCATGAAAAGAACCCCGCTCGATGCGATACCCGACCTGAGCGACACCCAGGTTATCATCTATACCGAGTGGCCCGGCAGGAGCCCCGATCTTGTTGAAAATCAGATAACCTACCCGATATCGGCCACCCTGCTTGCTGCCCCGAAGGTGCAGGCCGTGAGGGGGTTTTCTTTCCTCGGCAGCTCGTTCATCTATGTCATATTTGATGAAGGCACTGACATATACTGGGCTAGAAGCCGGGTGATAGAGTATATACAGGCGGTTACCAACAAGATACCTCAGGGGGTAACCCCTGTTCTCGGTCCTGATGCCACTAGCCTCGGATGGGGTTTTTCATATGCCATTGTAGAGGAGAACGGCGGCCATGACCTTTCCCAGCTGCGCTCAATTGAGGACTACACGATAAAACTGGCGCTTGAAAGTGTGCCGGGTGTTTCCCAGGTTGCATCCATAGGCGGGTTCATAAAACAATACCAGGTAAATATCGACCCTGTAAAACTCAGGTCATACAATATCCCCCTTATGAAAGTTATGGAGGCGGTAAAAAAGAGTAACCTCGACGTGGAAGGCCGCGTGCTCGAGATGTCCGGCACCGAATATATGATAAGGGGCCGTGGTTATATAAAAAACCTCACTGACATTGAGAACATCTCAATCTTGACAGTCGGCAAGGGTACGCCGGTTATCCTCAAGGACATAGCGTCAGTTGAGGTAGGGCCTGAAATAAGGCGGGGCTTAGCTGACCTGAACGGCAGAGGCGAAGTCGCAGGCGGAATAGTTATCGTTCGTTTCGGTGAGAACGTTCTCAATGTCATTGAGCGGGTAAAGGAAAAGATAAAGAACGATATAGAACCCTCATTGCCGAAAGGGGTGAAAATCGTCGTCACCTATGACCGTTCCGATCTTATAAAAAGGAGCATTGCCACTCTCAGTGATGAGATAATCAAACTTGCGATTGCAGTGGGTATTGTATGTCTGATCTTTCTCTTTCACCTGCCGAGCGCCTTTGTCGTAATACTCACCCTGCCTGTTGCCATAATCATGTCTTTTATCTGCATGTACTACCTCGGCATCACGTCCAACATCATGAGTTTGAGCGGCATTGCGATAGCAATTGGCGCCATGGTCGACGCATCGATAATAATGGTGGAGAATGCCCATAAAAAACTGGAGGAATGGGAGGAAAGCCGCTCTGGGACAAGATTTGACGCCATAGTGGAGGCGGCAAAGGAAGTGGGGCCGTCTCTGTTCTTCTCTCTGCTGGTCATAATGGTCGGGTTCCTTCCCGTCTTCACCCTTGAGGCTCAGGCCGGAAGGCTCTTCAAACCGCTTGCATATACAAAGACATTTGCAATGCTTTTTTCATCTCTGCTTGCCGTTACCCTAACACCAGTACTCATGACCATGCTTATAAGGGGCAGGATCAGGCATGAGGACAGGAACCCCATAAGTATCGCTCTAAGATGGATTTACAGGCCTGTTGCGGAACTGGCCCTCAAACATACGTGGGTTGTGATCGTGCTCTCGCTGATCATTATGGCATCAACCGTTTACCCTATTAAAAAGCTGGGCAGCGAATTTATGCCGCCTCTCAATGAAGGCACGCTTTTCTATATGCCCGTAACGGTCCCGGCAGCATCCATCAGCGAGGTGCAGAAACTTCTCACCCTCCAGGACAGCATAATAATGCAGGTTCCAGAGGTGGAATCGGTATTCGGAAAAGCGGGCAGGGCTGAGACTGCAACCGACCCCGCACCACTGGAGATGTTCGAGACGGTCATCAACCTCAAGCCCGAATCCATGTGGAGAAAGTACATCACGATAGACGACATCAAAGATGAGCTCAATGACAGGCTGGGCATTCCAGGTGTGGCTAATTCCTTCACTATGCCCATAAAGGCAAGAATAGACATGCTTGCAACTGGCATCAGGACACCTGTGGGCATAAAGATACTAGGCCCTGACCTGGATGTGATAAACAGGATAGGGCTTGAGCTTGAAAAGGCGATTAAGAAAGTTCCCGGTACAAGGAGCGTTTACGCCGAGCGAGCAACGACAGGTTATTATGTGGATTTTGAAATAAACAGGTATGCCGCAGCAAGATACGGCCTCAGCGTGGAGGATATACAGACGGTAGTTCAAACGGCGATAGGCGGCATGAATATAACGACGACGGTTGAGGGAAGGGAGCGCTATCCTGTCAATGTCCGTTACGCCAGGGAGTTGAGGAACGATATTGAGAAGATGAAAAAGATCGAGGTGCCGGTTCAGGCCGGTGCTGCGGGAAGCGGTATGGGTGGCTCAGACATGGGTGATAAGACCGTTGGCTCCTCTTACGGGCAGATAGCCTGGATTCCCTTATCAGAGCTTGCAGATATAAAGATTGTCCGCGGCCCCACAATGATAAAAAGCGAAAAGGGTTTGCTTAATACCTATGTATTCATTGATTTTTCAGGCAAAGATATCGGCGGATTCGTGAAAGAGGCCAGGAAGGCCGCATCAGTTGTGAAAATCCCTTCCGGTTACCGGCTTGAGTGGAGCGGCGAATATGAATACCTGCTGAAGACACAGAGTAGGCTCATGCTGGTCATTCCTCTTACTCTTTTTATCATATTCGTGCTTATCTACATGAACACGCGCTCGGTGACGAAGACGGCCATAGTGCTTCTTGCCGTGCCTTTTTCTCTGGTTGGCTCATTCTGGTTTCTTTACATCATGGGCTACAATCTCAGCATTGCAGTCTGGGTCGGCATCATTGCACTTGCCGGGCTTGATGCAGAGACCGGCGTGATCATGCTCTTATATCTCGACCTGGCATATAATAAATACAAAACTGCGGACAGGATGAGATCGTATAGTGATTTAAAGGCCTCGATAATGGAAGGCGCAGTCAAGCGCATACGCCCGAAAATAATGACAGTAAGCGTCATACTTGCAGGTCTTATCCCGATCATGTTCAGTAGCGGTGCAGGCTCGGACATAATGAAGCGGATTGCAGCACCTATGATCGGAGGCATTGTTACATCAACGCTGCTTGAACTGCTAATCTATCCGAGTATATTTTTCATCTGGAGGGAAAAGGGACTTGATGGCCGGGAAACAGAAAAAAATTATAGTTGAAAATCGTGTTTTGCCGATAAGGCTTGATAAGCGACAGATGACAGGAAAGGTCTGTTGAACTCAAGGAGGCGGATAATTATGAAAAAATACGGGATAAAACTGCTGCTGTTGACAATATGTTGCGCGTTTGTTTTCATTGCCGGTTCAAAAGTATCTGCATCTTCGGCATATCAGGACGGCTCTTTAATCGGTGCAAAGATCATCCTGTGCGGGAGCAGTTCGGATGAAGATAAAGAGGCAGTCATTGATGATGACGATGCCGGTTCCAGTAATGACGAGGACAAAGAGGCTGTAATCGATGATGACGACAAGGACGCAAGCAAGGAAGTCGATAAGGATGCGGTTATCGATGATGACGACAAGGATGCCAGCAAGAAAGTTGATAAGAATGCCATCCTGGATGATGATTCGGGGGACTGAGGCAGTTCTTATAAGAATTTAGTTCCAGACTTGAAAATAGAAGAGGCCGCACTTTTTAATATTGAGTGCGGCCTCTTGCTCAAAAAAGCATAGCTGCTATTTCGAAAGAAGCACCTTTCCCAGGGTCATGATTTCAGCTTCTTTTGTTCCTTCATACAGTTCGAGAATCTTTGCATCGCGATACCATTTCTGGACCTTATATTCTTCGATATAGCCATAGCCGCCGTGAAGCTCCACAGCAGCATTGGCGCAGAAGACTGCTGTCTGGCCCGCGAAGAATTTCGCCATTGCCGAGACGTGATAGTCGGGCTTATTGCTGTCGAGCGATACCGCGCCTTTATATGTCATGTTTCTCAGTGCCTCTATCCTGATCCACATTTCGGCAAGCTTCTGCATGCTTATCTGAAAAGTCCCCAGAGGTTTGCCGAAGACCGTCCTTTCCCTGCAGTATTTTACTGATTCATCGAGGCATGCCTGGGAGATACCCGTACCCTGAGCAGCGACGAAGATGCGGGTGGTGTCGAAGAAATGCATGAGCTGGTAGAAGCCTGCGCCTCTCCTGCCGATGAGGTTTTCCTTTGGCACGCGGACACCGTCCAGCGCAATTTCTGCAGTGTCACTGGCGCGGATTCCAAGTTTGCCCTTTATCTTGGTGGCGATTATTCCTGGTGCATTTGCGGGCACTACGAACTGGCTGAAACTTTTATGCATCTTTTCGTCCGGGTCAGTAATAGCCTGTACGACCATGAAGTCGCATACCGTCCCGTTCGTTATGAACATCTTGTTTCCGGTTATGAGGTAATCGTCGCCATCAGCGACTGCCCTGGTCTTATATCCTGCGACATCGGTCCCGGCATTTGGCTCTGTATATGCGCCCGCGCACACGGAATCGCCTGCGCAGACCGGCGGCAGGTATTTGAGCTTCTGTTCTTCGGTGCCGTAATAAAGCAGATTTTCGCACCCGAAGGTCGCGGCGATGACATTCAGCCCTATGCCCATGTCGACTCTTGAAAGCTGTTCGGTGATGATGGTGTTTCCCAGAAAGCCCACTCCTGCCCCGCCGTAGACCTCGGGTATCCAGCTGCCTATCAGGCCGTTTTCCCCGGCCTTTTTCCTGATTTCAGGCGTATACTTCTCCAGCTTGTCGGCCTCTTCCGATGCAGGTCCGATCTCGTTGACAGCGAACTTGTAGGCCATGTCCGACAGCATCCGCATTTCTTCCGATAGTTCAAAATCCATCTTTCCCTCCCATGTTAGTCTTGGTTTTATTAAGACTGGTGATTTTAATGGATAAGAAGTTCAATATCAATGGCGAGAAGGAAAAAAACTGAAAAATTCAAGATAGGGGGCATACCGCTGTATGCCCCCTTGAGGTTTTTACATGTCCTTGTCCAGAAACTTGTGATAGCTGGCCAGCCAGTAGGCTGCCAGATAGTCAACTCCGGGGTTGACGTGCTTCGGATTGTTGCTGCCGCATGCCGTGATTACAAACGGGTTGCGCTGCCAGAGGAAATCGCTGGGACACTGAAGCGGCACAGGGAAGGCCTCAAGCGCCTGTATATTGATCGGTTTCCAGATGCTGTCCACATTGAGCGCCTCGAAGAGATTATGAAGCTTTATCGACTGCGGGTCTATCGTATAGGTCGAGGTATCCCGGGCCGGTACGTAGTATTCACCGTTAGGAGCATTCCTGAATGCAGTGAGGTCTTCTACAAGCTGCGCATAATAGGCATCAGATGTGTCGTTAGCCCATCCTCCCTGGCTCATGTATATACCATTGAACCATGCATTATGTGATAGCCTGGTGAAGGTGTGGACTGATTTGTTGAATTCGCTTACGAGCCAGTTGTAGTCATCCTCGCCGAAATAGACCTTGCCGAGCCTTAAGAGGTTGTACCAGTTTGTGTGGCCGAGGTTGTTTCCGTAATATTCCAGATACCGGTTGAAATAGTTGATGTCTGATACGAACAGGGTCGCGCGGTTCGCGTTTAACAGCATGGTCTTAAGCTGCTTCAGCATGCGTGCGTCTCCGGTCATGTGGTAGCCTATAAGAAGGAAGTTCATCTTCATCGTGGCGATAACCTGAGGGGCGGTTTTGCTGGGCTTGCCGTCCTGAGCCGTTATGTTCCAGCTGTTGTCCATAAGTGCGGTGACGACTTCATTCACATCATCGCGTATCTTAGCCTTTACCGTATCATCGTCTATCAGGTCATAAGCCAGAGCCATTCCGAAGAACCATCCTGTATACTGGTCGCGGCTCGTATTACCTTCCCAGAAGTCTCCCGCATAGGGGCCGGTTACGACACGGTGACAGCTGTCGCTGGCGTCGCAAGCGGCATCGCCCCTGTATCCAAGAGAAGCCTGCGGGGCGTGGTAACGGGCGATAAAGCCTTCCTTGCCGGTGACATGAAGGAAGCCGTCGAGCGTATCAACCATGCGGATAGCGTTTTCTTTTGCGACAGGGTCCCCCGTCACATGGTAGCGCATGGCCTGGCTGCCGAGATATGTCCCGGTCCAGATGCAGCTGTCGCCGTAGCCGCCGACTCCGCTCATTACGGTCCTTGCGTCATCGGCGAAATGGGTTTCTACCGTACCGCCGTAGTAGGGCTGGTGCCACTGTAGATGCCAGGCGTCATATTGAGCCGCTTTGTCCCGAAGAAGACCAGCAGGCTGGCTTTCATCATAGTCCCTGACCTCCACTGCACTCTGGGGCCATGTTGCTACATAAGAGTCATCCTTGCATCCCGAAAAAAAGATAATCAGACCGATTGCCGCCGAAAGAAGAACTTTACGCATAAGTGCATCTCCTCATATTATAGATTTTAAATATTGCTGCAGCCCTTACATAGGCGAATGGCCTGACAAATTCTTTGCCAGGCCACGTTGCCTCCCTCATAATGTTGCATCACCAGATGACTTATATGAATACAATTAATGCATGTACTGTGCCATAGAGGAGCATTTTTAACCTGCTGTTAATTCAATGATTTTTATAGAGGCCATTATGAAAAAATTTACGGATGGAAATTAATTTCACTTTGATAGAGATATTTTCTGCCATGTGTCCGGCAGGTACAAAAAGAAAAAAACATATCGAAATCTTTTTTTAAATATCTGTTCGAAATGCCCGACTATTTGTCTTCAAACTCAATATCAACTTTTTCGGCGGCATCGATATCTCTCTGATAGTAAAAAGACCCGATCAGAAAAAAGACCGCACCCAATGCAGTGAAGATGGGCAGAAAGGAAAGCGCAGTCATAAGACCGAAACGATCCGAGATAACGCCTACAAAGATCGGCCCCAGCGAGCTCCCCAGCAGATGCTGAATAACTACATTCAGGCTCAAAGATGTAGCCCTGAGTCCGGGATGGACAACGTCCTGAGTTACGGCGATGGATGCAGGTACAAAGGCGGCTATGGTTATGCCGCCGATCAGAAAAGCGATGTACTGATTGGGGCCCTGAAAAAGTACCAGCGCTATAAAGAAAATGATTGCTGTGAGAAAGGAGGAGCAGGCCGGGAAGAGCATCCTTGCATTAAGCCTTTTTTTCCGCCACAGGTCGGACAGGTAGCCTCCAAGTGGAGCGCCCAGGATGGCAAGAAACATGATGGCCCCAGCTTTAGTACCCGATTTGGTCATGGACAGGCCCTCGGTTCTGCTGAAATAAGTCGGAAGCCAGCTCATGAGTGCCGTAGTAACGAAGACATTAGCTGCGAATGCCAGATTATTGAAAATAAGTGACCTGGGACGTGTAAACTGATGCACATAGTCTTTTCTGCTCATTTTGATTTTCAGGGTTTTGTCGGTTGAAGATTTGATCAGGTCAACTGTTTTGTAATCTTTCACGAAGAAGAAAAGCAGTGCGATGATCATGCCCGGGATTGCAACGATGCCGAATGCATGGCGCCAGCCATAGCGGTCGGCTATCAGGCCTCCAAGTGCGATACCAAGTGCACTTCCCAGAGGGATAGATGCATTCCACAATCCAAGGATTTTTGCCCTTTTCCCTTCCGGAAAAAGTGCTGAGAGCATGGCAGTCCCTCCGGGCGCATAGCCTGCTTCACCTATGCCTATTGCTGTTCTCGAGGCTAAAAGCTGAGGAAAGCTGAGAGCGAAGGCGCATGCCGCAGTGGCTGTGCTCCAGAGCAGGGCCATTATGGCAATGCTTTTCTTCCTGCTCCATCGGTCGATCAGAACTGAAACCGGCAGAGAAAATATAAGGATCGACCAGTAAACCGACGATATCAGCAGGCCGCACTGAGTGTCCGACAGCTCCCACTCCGCTTTAATGAACGGAAACAGGGAGGAAACTATCAACCTGTCTATGTAATCGAACATATATAACAAAAACAGGAGAATGAAGATAAGATAAGCCTGGCCTCTGGAAATCGGTTCTGCTGGATTTTTGCTGATGTTCATTTTAGTCTCCTTTTTTAAGTAAGAGAGTGATCACACAGATCCGGTGTATTTCCCGTATTTCCTGGCGGCTTCGAACATTGCGATGCAGTTTTCAGGATTCACCCCCGGGTGAAGCGAATTGGAGTCCGAGATGATCAAGCCTCCGCCAGATGCGGCGTCGTCAATGGCCTGTTTCACGGCCGCTTCAACCTGGGCGCGCGTTCCATTAGGAAGCAGTTCTATACAGTCGATGTTACCGATAAGGCACAGCCTGTCTCCGCAGTAATCTTTAACCTTCTTCAAATCCATGCCTGCCTGCGGTTCCAGCGGATTCAGACCGTCATATCCCGTTTCGAGCATGGTATCTAAAAGCGGCCAGAGATTTCCGTCGCTGTGACGCATAACCTTCAAACCAGCTGCATGGGCTTTATCAACGAGTTCCATGTTATAGGGTTCGACAAATGTTCTGAACTGGTCCGGGGCGATCAACGGGAAGTTTTTATCTGCAATATCGTCTTCTACTATCAGGACATCCAACCCTGCGCCGATAAGCATATCCAGCATTTCGAGATTATAGTCCGTCACCATCCTGGCGATTGCGTGAACGAACGCAGGGTTATCAAACATCTGTATCATCAGGTTTTCCATACCTGTCAAACGCCAGCTTTTGACAAATGCGCCGCGCATCATCCAGAAAAGGGCCTTCTTGCCCTTGAACCTCTCCCGGGCAAGTTCGTGCATCAGCAGATGCCCTTTATTCGGGCTGGGTTGCCGGAAACCTTTAAGCTCTACTGGCGTTTTTACCGGATGGACCGATGCAACGGGCAGACCGTAAGGGCTTCTTACGTAAACGACTCCCCAGTCGTCCTGAACATGCTTTTCATCGAGTATCTTTTCGTGGCCTATCTCGAAGGCGGTGAAGCCGTCGATGTCGAATGCTTCATGAATGAGAAAAAGAGTGTCCAGCAGCTTGAACGTTTCCTCTGGGCTCATTTCATAGATAGTCTTTATTTCCGGCAGATCCTCTCTCAAATGCCTGCCTATACCTATGATCGGGGCTTCATTTATGCCGTGTATATAAAGTGGGACACAATCCGGCTCCCTGATGGACATGGCGGTTAATATTCGTTCTTTTCCTGTCATGTTGGTCTCCTGTTCAATAGGCATTTATCAGATCAGCGCCAAAGCGTTTTCGGCGGCCTCTGTCGCGTCCTGCCCGAATCCGTCCGCGCCGATTTCATCGGCAAATGCCTGAGTGACCGGTCCTCCGCCGACCATTATTTTAATCTTATCCCTCAATCCTGCTGCCTTTATCGCATCGATGGTTTCTTTCATGAAAGGAAGCGTTGTCGAGAGCAGGGCTGACATCCCAAGGATGTTGGCATCGCCGTTTCTAACACTCTGAACGAATGTATCCGTCTGAACATTGACGCCCAGATCTAGTACTTCAAATCCTTTACCCTGAAGCATCATGGCCACGAGGTTTTTTCCTATATCGTGATGGTCACCCTGAACGGTTCCGATGATGAATTTTCCGGCAGGCCTTGCACCTGTTTTAATCAGATGGGGTTTCAGGATATCCATGCCGGCGTGCATAGCCCGTGCAGCGATAAGGACATGGGGTATGAAGATATCTCCGTTTTTGAATCTCTCCCCCACTATACCCATACCTGCGAACAACCCTTCCTTGAGTATGACATCAGGCCCCATTCCTTCCTGAAGGGCCTCTTTGGTGAGTTGTTGAACATGAGTGGTGTCTCCCTCTGAAAGGGCTTTGGAAAGTTCTGCAAATATGGGCATATTCGTTTCCTCCAATGTGGATATGGTTGTGAGAAGGTCTGCTA
The DNA here is from genome assembly GCA_964400685.1 of uncultured Bacteriovoracaceae bacterium. GTDB lineage: Bacteria > Desulfobacterota > Desulfomonilia > UBA1062 > UBA1062 > DATCTV01. The sequence continues at coordinate 12,793 of CAYNVT010000103.1, forward strand.
CAGTGAATATGCTTTACCGGTAAAGAAGGGGGCGGCGGTTGTCAATCATAATATCCGTGAGAAAACATGTTGAACAATTTGAGGTCATAAAAGGTTGCTTTAAGATTATTCCAGAAAATTATTTGAATTAAAAGACTGGCTCCCCGAGCAATACGCTCAGCAAAACTTTTTCTCTCATTCCTTTACATTTATCATGAATCCCGCAAACAAAAACAATCCGAAAACAGACTACTTGTTTGAGAGAAGTCAAATAGTATTATCGTAAATACAATCGGCCAGCCTTGACTTTTCTCAGGTTTTATCCGATATAACTATTAACAAGTAAGACCTCATTCGTGGGCTTCCGTAAGGTTGCTCAACATAGCGAATGGGGCTTTGTTGTTTTTTAAGGTTTGAATATTGGATTCTCCTCAACAATCTTATTTCTTATAATCTGATAATATTCTTCATCCTGATGCTCATATTTTCTAAATATTGCCCAGCTAATAAAATCTACTGCTTGTAATCCATGTTCCTGTGAAGGCGTTTTGATCGTTACATTCACTTTTACGCCATGGTTCTGAGCTATTTCGGATTCAAGATATTGCTTGAAATTCATATTCAAGAATTTGTTCGTCTCTTTTCTTGATGCGATTATTTCCACAGGAGAATCGCTGTCAATCATCCTTTTTGAAAAGATTCGGTCAAGCAAGATATTGGTGACATAGTTATACAACACCGGTTTTTCATTTTGCATTTTCGTATAAACTCTTTTCTTTTCCAAATAGATGGTCATAATTTTGATATCTTTTTCATATAGCATTTTAAGCAATCTCTTTCTGGTTTCCGGGCTATTATGGCTGGAATGAAGGACACCGACTTTTTTGTGTTTCTTTGAAAGCAAAGCATGTGTCTTTTTAACGCATTTTTCAACAGTCCTCTTATTTTCTGTAAACAAAAAGGTAATCAGAAAATAATGCGAAGTAGCTTTCTTTGTAAAATCAAATCCCAAGTCTCCAGATTCATCCATAAGCAGATAACAAATCATAAACCAGATTTCCTTTAATTGATGATGTTTTCATTATTATCAGGATTATTAGCTATTGTCTCGATAGGATTAGAGAAGTATTAAAACACTACATTTTTAGATATTCAGAAGATTTGAAAAGTTTTGTTATAGTATCAGATGGGGATTTGCAACCTACTGATCATATGGATTTAAAATGACTGGCTCCCCAGGTAGGATTCGAACCTACAACCCTGCGGTTAACAGCCGCATGCTCTGCCATTGAGCTACTGAGGAACGTCGGATATATCTATGCATTCTCCTTAATCTTGTCAAGACCTATTGTTTCTGTATCTTCACGCATTTTATCCTGTTCCAGCAGAGGGGATATAGACCTTCTTATTCTTAGAACTTCGTTTCTCAAATAATTGATCTGGGAAGCAAGAAACCCGAAAGATAGTATCTGCATGCCTCCCAGTATGAATATGGCCATGAACATGAGAAGGGGACGTCCGGGGCTTAACGTATGGTTTAGATAAAGGGCGAGAATATATACACCAATGCCCAAACCAATAAGAGTAAGCATAATCCCTATAATGCCGAAGAGCAGGACAGGCCTTTCGAATGCCGTGAAGATAAGGTGCGTAACCGCTGTTGATCTGAATTTGAATTTCGATTTCCCTTTTTTTCTGGCTTTCAGAACGGCAGGGATCTCTTTTATCCTGAAACCCATGGCTATAGCCTTGGAAAGGATTTCGAGGTGTATTTCCTTGTCATCAGATTCAAGGTCAAGGCTTTCTATAACTTCCCTTCTGTAGCACCTGACGATACATGTAACTGTATGTATGTCTTCTGCTATGGAAAGCCTGAGTATCCGGTTTCCGAGTTTGCTTATGAAAAGCCTGTCCCTTGGGACCCCCTCTGTCCCGCCACCCGGCATGTATGCGCTTGCCAGAACTATATCAGTTTCGGGATCATTTTGAAGGGTGTGCACCATTTTAGTTATATATTCCGGTTCATATGACAGATCGGCATCGATGGATGCGATCATCTCTCCCCTTGCCGCTTTGAACCCGTACCTTAATGCCTTGCCCCTTCCTCCGTTTTTCTCGTATGAAACAACCCTTACCTTTGGGTTCATGCCTGCAATCTCATGAAGTTCTTTAAGGGTCGAGTCTGTGCTGCCGTCATTTACCGGCAGAATTTCGAATGATTTACCCAGGCCTGCCAATGTGGATTCTACCCTGTCAATGGTTGAGCGCACATTTGCTTCTTCGTTGAACATCGGTATTATGACGCTTAAATAAGGTTTGACAGCAAGTTCTTTCATGAGAATTGATTTAATATAAACAATGAAAAATTACCACAAAAGAAAACCCGCCTTTCTGGCGGGTTTTCTTTTGATTTTCGTCCCTGTACAACCCTGTTCTCTGAACCATACCCATTCTTTCAAAAAATCAATCAATAGCGAAGTAACAACCTACCTCTTTTTTAAGCCCCCTTTGCCTTTAAAAAGACCTGCACAGAGACTGATTATATATAAATCAATAACAG
>CAYNVT010000104.1:0-15143 GCA_964400685.1 uncultured Bacteriovoracaceae bacterium
AAGCAGACATGGAAAATCAGAGGGGTTGACATCGACTGCGCATCAGACTGTTCGACCTGCAGCGACAAGCCGGTTTGCGACGATATAAAGGAAGTTCTTAACATTAACAAAGGCAAAACAAAAAAAATATAAGGAGAAAATGAAATGAAGAAAACGTATTTCGGAATCATGGTGGTATTTTTTATCGCAGCAGCACTTTTTATGGGTGGATGCGCCAAAAAAGCACAGCCTGAAGTCGTAGAAGTCGAGGTCGTACAGCCTGCTCCGGCACCCGCCCCGGCTCCTGCACCGGCCCCGGCACCCGCTCCTGTCGTTCAGACGCAGGCCCCTGTCCCAAGTCTTGATGACGAGATAAAGGCATTCCAGGAAAGGATAATCTATTTCGATTTCGACAAGTCCGATCTCAAGTCCGAATCTCAGGATATCCTTAATCAGCAGGCTGCTTTCCTGAAAGCAAATCAGTCTGTAACAGTTCAGATTGCTGGCAACTGCGACGAAAGGGGCACGGTTGAATACAACCTTGCACTCGGTGAAAGAAGGGCCAAAGCGGCCGCCGATTTCCTTGAGAGCGTGGGTGTTGCCAAGGAGCGCATATCGACAATCAGCTACGGCAAGGAAAAACCGATCGATCCTGGCCAGACTGAAGAGGCCTGGGCCAAAAACAGGAATGACCAGTTTGTGGTTGTGAATAAATAGTTCTGGAATGAAAAAGGGCACAATTCCAGTACTGCTGGTAATTGCCCTGATGCTGATGCCTGGTGCTTTGGCCCAGGCATCAAATCAGGAATTTAAACCCGGCACAGTGAGAACCTGCGACCTCGGCGGTGGCGTGAGTATGGATTTCGTGTGGTGTCCGCCGGGGTCTTTCTTGATGGGAAGCACTTCTGCTGAGCAGGATGCGGCAATTAAATCACTACCTGCTGATATTAAACCTGAGACTCGAAAATCAACTATTGCCGCCATTGAAAATGAGGGACCGAAACACAAGGTGACATTCAAAAAGGGCTTCTGGATGGCGAAGACCGAGGTTACGCAGGCCCAGTGGAAGCAGGTCATGGGCGCGAACCCGAGCAGATTCAATGATTCAGGCCCAAATGCACCGGTTGAAACTGTCAGCTGGGATGACTGCCAGATTTTTATGCATAAGATGGATAGATTGATTTCAGGCCAGATCAAAGGCAAAGCGAGCCTTCCCACTGAAGCTCAGTGGGAATATGCATGCAGGGCGGGCTCAATAACAGCCTATTATTTCGGTGATGATCCGGCAAAGCTTGGCGATTACGCCTGGTTTGCAGCCAACAGTTCAATGAAGACCCATGCGGTTGCAGGCAAGCTGCCCAATGCATGGGGGCTTTATGACATGCATGGAAATGTCTGGGAGTGGTGCAGGGACTTTTTTGAAAAATATCCGTTAAAAGATGTGACAGATCCCAGGAGTTCATTGATAGGTCAGGGCCGTGTTGGACGCGGCGGCGGATGGGATGATTTTGCTCTTGACCTTCGCGCTTCCTACCGCAGTTTCGGCAGACCGCCTTCATTCAAGGCGAGTCCGCTGGGTGTCCGCCCGGTGATAAACGATTAAAAGGAGAACAAAAGATGATCAGAATATCAAGGATTGCACTTTTATTAATGGCTGCATTAATGGTCGCAATTATCAGTGTCTCAGCAGCGTATGCTGCCGGTGATAAATATGCCTCACAGTACGACTCCATAAAAAACAAATACGATATCGCCCGCTACCAGTGGTACGACATGTACGCTGAAGGCGTAATGGTCAAGGCGCCTGAAGCGGGTATCCTTCTTGAGCAGGCCAAGGCTCTGATCGACAAGAAAAAGCATAAAGAGGCGGAGAAGCTGCTTGAGCAGGCGGAAAAGCTGCTCAATGTCCGTGATAAAAGTGTGCTGCCTAAATACAATGCAACGGATAACATAAAGAATCCTGATTTATCTAAACTCAGAGAGTCAACGATTGAAGATTACAAGGTACATGACATGTATGGCCTGCTTAAAGGCGATGTCGGACTCGGCTTTGTCGGCACGGGCGATGACGGACTAACCTACGAAATAATGCCTCTCGTAAATTACCATGGCTCTGGCGGTGTGGTCGAGCCGGTTGCTTTCGAGATCATGAGAAGCGACGAGTTTGGCAAAATCCACATGGTGCTGATAAAGAGCAAACCCATAATCGTTATGGAGACGGAAGATTCCGTCGTCTGGTATGCCCAGCAGGGAGATAATTATCAGCTTTATTCAGTTACTAAAATCGGCGGACAGACCTTTACCTGGGTTGAGGGAAAAGGAAAAGATTTAAGCGGTATTGATGTGTCTTTCAATATTCTGGGAAAGGCGCGCTCGACCTACTGGTACAATCAGAACCGCGACAACTATGTGATTTACCCGAATACTGCATTTGCAGGATTTGAAGAGTTGGGTGAAGCTGAGGGAACCATAACCATAGGCGGCAAAACAGCAAATTTCAAAAACGCATTTTTGGAAAACGAAAACCTCTTTAACGGCCCTAAACCCTATACCGATATCAACCGTATAAGCTATCGCAAACAGATGACCATTTATGGAAACGAGTGGTGGATGCCGTTTAGAACCGACCAGCTTGACGGGTTCCTGTGCTTCATCGGGGCATCAAGGGATTTTGCGATTTTTTATGAAGGACAGTATATTGTACCAACGGAAGTGAAAATTACTCCTCTGATAGCAAACCGATCATTCATGGTTTACGCTAAATCATCTAAAGGCGATTTGAATATTAAAGTCGAATGCCTTACCAGCGAGCTTTTTTACTATGAATACGGATGCAAAATATCAGGGACTTTTGCCGGGAAAAAACTGACAAACGGTTATGGATCACTGGAAAAGACTCCTCTGGGCGGCATGAGCGGGGTCGAGATGATCGATGCGATGGGTGCGGGAAAGGTCAAGATCAGCGACGTCATGGACAATCTTCAGAAGAATTTCCCGCCAGCGACACTGGGCGAAGGAAAGATAGGGCCGAATTAGAAGTCATGTGCGAAGAATGCGGAATGCATGGCCATGAAAATAAAAAGCCGGTCATCGCGGTTTGTGGCAAAGGCGGTGTAGGTAAAACAGTATTCTCCGCGTTGCTTGCCAGGGTGCTGCTGGAACAAGGTCTTAACCCTTTGCTTCTGGTTGATGCCGACCCGGTCGGCGGGCTCACTTCCGCTATTGGCGAAAAGCCCGATAACACTCTTGCGGCTGTAAGAGACGGCTTTATAGGCGAAGTGCGCAAGTCGGGTAAGGCAGGTGCGGCACAGGCCGCAGAGCAGCTCGATTATTGTGTTTTCAACGCATTAACAGAGCGCAATGGGTTTGCACTGCTTGCAATGGGGCATAACGAGGAAAAAGGGTGTTTCTGTCCTGCCAACAAACTGCTGAAGAACGCAATTGACAAGCTCATCCCGGGTTTTGCGGGCGTACTCATCGATGCAGAAGCCGGCATTGAACAGATCAACCGCGATGTGACCGGCCGCGTTACAAAGGTCATCGTTGTCGTGGATGGCTCACAGCGGAGCATTGATACGCTGAAAATGATAGCTTCGATGGTCGATAAAGACCATGTTGCTGTTGTATTCAACCGGGCGACAACTGATGAAAAAGCGGATGGAAATCCCCCTTTATCCCCCTTTGTTAAAGGGGGAAAGAAGAGCGATACTTTGGAGAGCGTAGAGCTGCTTGGCTTTATCCCTGAGGACGATGAGCTTAAACGATTTGATAGAGAAGGAAAGCCGCTGTGGCGACTGCCCGAAGGAAACTTAGCACTTGCTGCGGTCCGGCAGATTTTAAAAAGGATTATATGATTGTATTCCAGCCTGTAAATATTCAGGGCGTCAGAACAAAGCAGGTCGAGCAGCGACGAAGCGGAAATGCGAGGCGTACTTCTATGTACTCCGCAGCATTTCTGCTAGGAGCGACAAAGAGATGCAAAATTCTGGCGACCTGTATGTAAAGGAGAATATTATGCTTGAGCTCTTTATTACCACACTGCCCCTTTCACTGGCCGCTGCAGTTAGTGTGACATCCATCCTGGTTTTTTTCACAATAATGGTGGCAAAGGACAAGCAGCTTGAAAACGGCCTGGCTTTCATTGTCGGAGGTATAATTGCCTATACGGCAATTCTTTTTATCGTTGTGTTTTCATTTGACAAGGCCGCTCCTCCAGATGCTCCGAAGCATGCGGAAATTCACGCGATTGCAGATTTCATTCTGGCAGGGCTTTGTGCTTTGCTTGTCATAAAGTCTTTTTTCAAAAAGGGCGTAGAAAAAGTTAAAAAGGAAACCAAAACCCCGGGAGGCGCTTTTGCCTACCTTGGCATCGGCGCTCTTATGAGGGCTGCAAGCGCCAACACTCTTCCTCCTTTCATTGCCGCGGTCAAGGATGTATCTGGCGCCCATCTTTCAGTTGAGTCATCAGTTGTAATGTGCGTGCTGATAATTCTTATAACAATGTCTCCTATGATACTTCCGTGGCTTTTATTCGTATTCAACAAAGAAAAAGCTATTGCCCTTATTAATCCGGTCAGCCGCTTCCTGGAAAAGAACAAGGCAAAAATCAGCAACAGTGTTCTCATAGTCATAGCTGTCTATCTGGCCATGCACGGTTTCAAACACCTGGGAATAATAATGTAAAGCCAGGTGGTAATTTTCCCCATGAAGATTTCGGATAGCATTGCCGAGTCTAACTTTGATGCAAGTATTCGAAGATCACGGAATCAGATGAGGGGGATATTATGAGATCAGGATTGAAAGCGTATATATCTGCTTTGGGGTTTCTGCTGATATCAATTCCGGCATTTGCAGCCGATGATGCCGCGCAGCAGTTTCATCCTGCCGCCAAGATGGCGGATCAGATAAACAACGGACAGGACATCACAAGGCCTGTTACGCGCGTCGATGTTAGATATCAGTTCGTCAATGTCCCGCACGGCTATCATCAGGATATTTATACACTCAGAAGCGATGGCGCCATAAAACTGTCGAGCAAATGGGAGATTGCCTTGAGGGGAGATATCCCGACGGTTTACGGCGATGTTCCTGCAGGTGACAATGAAACGGCAAAGATGCAGTTCAGCCTTGGCGACATAGTGACGCAGGCAGTTCCTGTTTATATTTTAAATGAAAGGATAGGCTTCGGCGCAGGCGTCCAACTGCTCTGGCCGACAGCGACAAACGATCAGTCAGGCACAGGGAAATATGTAGTGATGCCTCTAGCCGGCATGCGGATATCATTGCCTGAGATAAGCAATGGCAGCTTTTTCCTTCCGTATGCAAGGTATGAGGTCAGCTATGCGGGGAGCTCCCAGAGAAACGACATAAACAAACTGCAGTTTGCTCCGTGCCTTAATGTGATGCTGCCGAAAAAGCTTTTTGTGGTGCTGTGGCCGGACCCTGAAATAGCCTATGATTTTGAGCAGAATGCATGGACTATCCCGGCAAATTTCATGGTCGGCAAGATGTTCGCCAAAAATATCGTGGGTTCGATCGAGTGCTTTATACCGATGTTCGAGGACAAGGATTATGTAAGGCCTTACAACTTCAAGACGGAAGCAAGGATGGGCTTCTTCTTCTGATGGATCAGGGCGTGATAACTTCGCATCTCTGCGTCGCTCCTCGTCTCAAAGTTACGGCATACGCTAAAAGTATGCCTCACTTTTCGACATCGTCGCTCCTTGACCTGCAAAGTCCTGACGCCCTGTCTGATCAAGGTGTAGGGTCAAGATCAGCATATTTACAGAATAACACGTTTCCGGGCTAAATCCGGAAATGTGAAGAAAGGGGAAAAATATGAAAAAAATATCAGCGGTTTTACTGGTTTTAGTTTTCATGCTGTCCGGTGCTGCTTTTGCCGCGGACGTTTCGAAAGATTCAGTCCTGGCCAAGTCAAAGGCAGTTCAGAACAAGCTCGATATCATTAATGCTCAGTGGTATGATATTTACACTGACGGCAAAGTTCCTGGTGCGCCTGATGCGGCTGTTCTGATAGGCGATGCTCAGCAGGCCATTGCGGCCAATGATTTTACCACTGCGGACGCCCTGCTTTCACAGGCGGATGCCAAACTGAGCGTTTATGTAAAAGCCGACGTTCCTCCTGGATGGATGATTCCGAATCCTCTTTCATATGATCCTTCAATAATAGGCAACATACACAAGGCATCGATTGAAGAATTGAAGAAGATCGAATTATACGGCTCCCCAAGATACAACACGTGGTTCCAGTTCAGCGGCAAGGGTGATGATGGCAACCTGTACGGCATGTATGCATGCGTAAACCACCACGGTACAGGCAAGGTGCAAAAGCGCGTCATGTTCGCCATAAGCTGCAACGCCTGGACAGATAAGCCGAACCAGCTTGAAGTTCTTGACCTTATGGTTTTTCCTGAAAGGAAAGAGACAAAAGAAAGCCTTATCTGGACAGCCAAAGACGGCGACAAATCTCTCAAATGGACAATTAAGAAAATGTATATGACTGTTGAGTATAAGGACAAAAACAAGACGGTCAGCATGAATTTGAAAACCGATTATTCCTTCTGGTACAACCGCGGCATGCAGCCTGCCGAGATTCTTCCCGGAGGACTAACCTGCGGGTTCGAGCAGCCTGGCAAGGCGACCGGAACAATCACGATTGACAAAAAGACGGTCAAGGTTTCAGGACACGGCGAATTTGAGAATTATTTCGTAAAAGGTGCGGGGTACCGTCAGGTGCTGCTCCAGTACGGAAACGAGTGGTGGATAGCTCTTACAACTGATCAGTTGAGCGGACTGATATTCGAAGGAATTGCCTACAAGGACGCCGGGCTATATATAAACGGCAAATATGTCATTCCCACCGACTTCAAGATAACGCCGATCGAGGCGAAGAAATCATTTACGATAAACATGAAAACATCGGCTGGTGACCTTGTGCTCAACTTCAATTTCTGGGGATATAACCCGCTGCTGTATGAATACTGGGGCACGGTGACCGGAACACTTGCGGGCAAGCCTCTGACCAACGGCTATGCATGGATTGAGCATGTGCCGAGCGGGGGCGTTGATGCCACACAGCCGACCTCCCGCAAATAGTTATGCAAAACGCCAGAACTTTGCATACCGGTGTCGCTTCCTCGGCTCGTCACTGCGGCGTACGTCAATGTACGCCTCGTTCCTCGCCGTCGTCGCTCCTTGACCTGCATCGTTCTGACGCCCTGCCTGTAAAAGAAATTGAGTGCACTGGTAGTGTGTTTTACTCACCACTGACCACTCACCACTTTTTTAAGGGGGATTTATGAAAAGAATAAACATTATCTTACTGTGTCTGGTGATAGTTTCGCTCCTCACTGCTCAGGCTGTATTTGCAGCCGGGAAGTCAGGGAAGATTGATCCGAATGCCTATCCGGCGATCAGCGCTGAAGAGCTGGGTCAGCTCAAATGGGTATTAAAGCTCGCGAACGAGCCGCTGGATGATTTTTCCGACATGAATTCACTTGACCAGGTGGGTATTACGGCAAGCAGATATACGCTTGCCTTCAGCACCTATTTTCTTGCAGCCGAGCAATACCACAAGCTGCCCGCTCTGGAGGGCATAATTCAGCCCGCATTTGACCGTGTCATACAGAAGATGTTTTTAAAGCCCGTATGGGAATACTGGTCACACGACAGTGCGGGTGTTCCCAAGTTCGAGCCTCTTATGAACCAGCCTTATGCCCCATTCGCCGACCCGATAGCCTATCGCAATATCATGTATTCGGGCCATGTGAGCCAGATGATCAACCTCTATCACATGCTTTATAATGAAAGAAAATATGATGCGCCGGATTCCATAGTGCTTAAATGGGATGACAACACGAAATTTCTTTACGACAACAAATCTCTGCAGGACGCCATGTACCGGCAGTTTCTGACAAACCCCGTTCCCGGAATCGAATGTGAACCGAACGCCATATTTCCCGCATGCAACACTCATCCGTACCTGGGCTGGAAGCTCTATGACCAGATGCATGGAACGCGTTACTATTCTTCTGCCAATCCGGTTTTCATGGACTGGTTCAAGAAGGCTTTCGTAGATCCCAAAACCGGCGAACTCGGCGCGTTTTATCTTATGAAGCAGGGCTGGGTGTTCTCTGCCAGCAACCCGCGCTATGGCAACAAGATGGACCCTGCCATACAGCAGATGATAAAGCAGGGAGTCACTTTCGGCTCATCCGGCAATGAAGGCTGGATAATGAGCGGCCTGCATGTATTCGACCCTGCATATGTCGAAAAGCTCTATCCAGATTTCAAGAAGTTGCATGTGATTGAAAACAAGGACGGGTCGGTAACCCTGCAAAAAGATGTGCTCACCCCGTATTCATACTATGGATTTTTCTGCATACTGGCTGCTGAAATGGGCGATGAAAAGCTTCTCAAGGGACTTTTCAAAACTATTGATGCGCATTTCGATGATGTCTGGGGGGATGACGGAACCTATCATTATCCTTACAAGGTTTTTGCGGGCGGGCCCAATCTTGCTGCCGCGGATGATGCAAAGGCTGCTAAACCATCAGGAATCAAGCCGCCGTTAAAAATGAATGATGTAACTCCTCAAATGAAAACCTGGCCTCAGCATTCCGACCTGTCTGACAGGCTTTTCGCAATGGCGCGAGCGCTTCCGAAGAACGGGCTTCTTAAAATGTACAACAATCCCTTTGACCAGGCCCATTTCACGGAACCCGGGATAACGGGTGTCGATCTGTCGGCTACGCTTCTTAAAAGGGCTCTCTGGGATCGAGAGAAGAAAGCTCTTATTGTTTCAACAATGGCATCCCAAAAACCAGGCAAAGCTGCATTCAAGGCCGTAAGGCTCGATCCTGCAATGGTATACGAATTCTATCTTGACGGCATTGCGGTTAATGAAATGAGCGGCATAGGCGAATACATCGTGTCAGTAGATAATTCGAAGGCTCACGACATAATCCTGAAGCAGAAATAACCGGTCTCTCAAGATTGAACCCAACCGTGAGGATATTCTTTAATCGTATCCTCGCGGTTTTTTTAATGTTCAATCATCTAAACTTTATTCGAAGGAAAAACGATAAATAATTCATGATATCTGATGCTTTAAAAGGGAATTATACCTGCCGGATGGTGATGTCTGTCATGACGGTAATCATGGTCGTTATAATCACCCGCAGTGATGCTGCTGCAGAAAAGACATCCTTCGACTGGGTCGGCGGCGGGGTCTACGTAGAGAACAACAGCAAGCCGGGATACTTCGTAGATCTGCTGGCTTCATACGGCAGCTTCCCGGATACCATATATTACATCAACCCTTATGGAAGCGTGAGAGGGATGGAACCAGGGTACGGCCTTGGCATCGGGGCCAGATTTCCGGTGCATTCCGAAAGTCATGTGCTTGGATTCAACACATATGTGGACTACACTGATGACCACAGCGGACTCAGGATAGGCCTTGGTGCTGAGTATTTCGGTCCGTACTTTTCCAATGTGCTGAATGTCTATCTGCCTGTATCAGGAAGGCATAACGACGAGAAGGCGATACCGGGCTTTGACTTTTATTTCAAGGTGCCCGTTCCCAAGTTTTCCATACCCATCGGCAGCTATGATCTGAAGGTGTCGTTCATCTCGATATGGCCGGGCGTGTTCTATTATAAAGCCTCCGATGAGAATATCCTTGGATTCAAACTGATCTTCATGGGACAGCCGGTAAAGGCGATCGAATTCTGGCGCGGGTTCTCTTCCGGATCACCGTCGAACGACCAGTACAAAGGGCTTGAGATACCGGCAGGGCTCACCACCCAGCTGCCGGTGAAGAACTTCAAGCTTAAAGAGCAGTTCGGTTATCTGGTGCTGCCGTATCCCGCTGTCGCTCAAGATTCAATAAAGGACAGGCCTTTCAGGGAGCATTTCATGGGAGTCGAAAAATATCAGGAAGAATAGAAAAGGTCTTAGTCTGACGTCGGGCCGCTGATTCAATGTAATGGTGAATAAAGAAATAACTGATGTGGATTAGATTATGTTTCTGGTGTAATTAATGGGAAATTTGCATGGTGGGGGGCATTATGATCAGAAGAGGGGCAATCACTGCAGTTTTCATATTTTTCCTTTTTGCCGTTACCGGGAATCTTTCGGCAGCAGATGAAAAAGGGCAAAACACCACACAACCTGCTTCGGCAGACAAGGCGACTGAAATCTCCAAAGAGGTACAGGACCCGTTGTCAGGGCTTATCCTCCTGCCAATGGAATACAGCTATTCAGGAAGCGTGGGGCCCATTCAGAAATCATCCCAGCAGTTTATTATCGAGCCCACATTCCCTGTTAACATTACCAAGGACTGGAAGATTCTCACCCATACTCTGATCCCTTTTGTAAAGTATCCGCAGATAGGCACTGATGATCCGAGCACCGGTCTGAGCAACATCATGTTCTCAGGTCTTCTGACACGGGACAGCAAGAAAAAACTCACATGGGGTGCCGGCGGATGCATTATGTTCCCTACCGCCTCAAACACCGACCCGATTGCCTGGGCAAACACCCCCACAGGATACGACTGCTGGGCAGCCGGCCCTTCGATCGTCGGCGTATTCAAGAGCGGCAACTGGGTGGCAGGCGCGCTTTTCAATCAGATGTGGAAATTCAGCGGCACATCCGATCTCAACTTGATGCAGATCCAGGGTTTCGCATTCTACAACCTCGGAGACGGCTATTCGATCGGCTCGCTCCCACTCATCACCGTCGATTGGACCAAATCGTCGGATGAGAGCACATTGCTGCCCCTGGGTGTAATGATCGGCAAGCTGTTCATGATAGGCGGGGTCTTCCCTCTGGGGTTTTCCGTGGGGACCTACTACAATGTCATCAAACCGGATATCGCACCCCAGAGCACCCTGAACGCAGAACTGTTCTTCGTGCTGCCCACATTCTGGTGATGCTAGAGCTGCGATTCAGGTGCGAAGATGGAAATAACCCCGGCTGAAAAACGGCGCCACAGACTGGTCATGGGTGAATGGGTGTAGATGACCTCTTTACCGTCTTCTTCCGTTTTCCAGACCAGCCGGGATTTGTCTGACAGCTCCAGCTTGAAGGTGTATTGCGGCATTGTGGATACTTCAAACATTTTTGCAGCCTGTTCGGCGATTTCAGGGCTCTCAACAAAGATGCCTATTTCAGTGTTAAGCTCTCTCGACCTTGCATCAAGGTTTCTGGAACCGATAAAGGCTTCTTTCCTGTCAAATACATAAAATTTGGCATGCAGGCTCCCCTTGTATGAGCCCATAATTTTGCTTCTGGTTTCCTTGCCTATCTCTTCGGGGTCGGCCCTCATTTCATAGAGCTCGACACCCTTTTGAAGCAATGTCTTCCGGTATCTGGCATAACCTGAGTATACCGAGATCACGTCTGTTGAGGCCAGAGAATTAGTCGTTATCCTGACTTTTATGCCTGTGCTGTGCAGCATCCCGATAATGTCGATAACGGTTTTGTTGGGGACGAAATAAGGCGATACCAGGATGAGCTCTGATTTTGTTTCTCTGATAAGAGGCAGAAGTCTCGTCATAAGGTTTGAGCCGGAGTCCATATCACCTTTGCCTGAAATCTTTTCCGGCAGGTCATAGACAACAGTGCCTTTCGCCCAGCTGTATGTGAACTTGCCGCTGACAATTCTGCTCAGAAAATCCGATTGCCTGATGCGGACGGCGTATTCGGAATTCATTGCATTTTTGTTTGTCTCTTTTAAAGATTTGAGAGATTCTTTTAATTCTTCATCTCCCGGCCTGTCTGATGATAAATATTCATAAGGTATGGCCCACTCGCAATTCCAGTATATATCGAAACTTTTAGAAATATCCTTTACGATGGGGCCAGCTGCAATTAAATCCATGTCGGCGAAATTCGAAATTTTGCTTGCCCCGAAGTATTCGTCGGCAAGGTTCCTGCCGCCTACGATCCCGATGATGTTATCAGCGATAAAGGCCTTGTTATGCATGCGGTGGTTCAGCTGGCGCAGGCTTCCCTTCGGATTGAAGAGCCGCAGTTCTATATTCGGATGCGTATCAAGCATCCACATCTGCGATTCGGTAAGCCCGGTACCAACATAATCGAAAAGGAGCCTCACCCTGACCCCTCGGTCTGCTGCTGAAATGAGCTTTTCCATAAGAAAATCGACCGACAGGTCGTTGCTGACGATGTAGTATTGCAGATCGAGGGTCTTATCGGCTCCATCGATGAGAAGAGCGCGGGCGATGAATGCATCCATATCCGATGGCAGCATATAAAAGCCCGATTCTCCAGGGTGTATAATCGAAACCCTTCCTGTGGCTTTACCTAACCTCGTGTCCTCGCCGGGGTCCATGGCATATGACTGAACCTTCGGTATGTCTTTTGGCAGCGTAGCGCATGCGCAAAAGAGAAACGACAGAAATATAAAGCTTAAATATCTAAGCATGATGACAATATTACAATAATAGAAAACCTACATCAAGTGCGGACAGGGAATTGTGCTCTTTGAGACATCTGCAAAAGCAGTGTTGGATATCCAGCCCTTGAGTGAGTAAAATTACCTAAGTAATTATAAAATTCAATTTTATCATACGATTGTACGATAAATACCGGATGAACGAAGCAGAAAAGAGGACAGCATGATAGGGTTCAGAGAGCCTGAAAAGGGAAGGCTTCTCATATCTTTAGACGGGAAATGGGACAGCAGCGACAGTTTTGAAAAGACGGCAGATGTATTTTCCCGGATCAAAAACTCAGGTGACATTAAATCGATATCGTTTGAGACTGCAAAACTCAGTTCCTGGAACAGCGTGCTGGTGGCCTTTCTGATCAATATCAATGAATACTGCGGTGAGAACGGCATAACTTGCGACCCCCATGGGCTTCCTGACGGAGTAAAGGGGCTTCTGGACCTTGCCTATGCAGTACCGGAACGTTCTGGCGCCAGGAAGGTAAAAGAAAAGACCCCCTTACTTGAACACCTGGGCAGGGCATGCCTCGATTTTTACAAATCTTCTCTCGATATATTCGCGTTCATCGGCGAGATCGTCATTGCCTTTGGCAGGCTCATAAGAGGCAAGGCACGGATTCCCTGGCAGGACATGCTTGTCATCATGCAGGACTGCGGTTCAAGGGCCATCGGTATCGTATCTCTTATAAGCCTGCTTGTGGGTTTTATCCTCGCTTTCCTGGGCTCGCTCCAGCTCGCCATGTTCGGGGCGCAGATATTCATAGCAAATCTTGTCGGCATCGGGATACTGAGGCAGATGGCTGCCATCATGACCGCAACCATAATGGCGGGAAGGACAGGGGCGTCTTTTGCAGCACAGATAGGGACCATGCAGACAAACGAAGAGATCGACGCCCTTACCACATTCGGAATCTCACCCATGGATTTCCTCGTGTTGCCCAGGATAATTGCGCTTGCAGTGATGATGCCTCTTCTGTGCCTTTATGCGGACCTTATGGGCATTGCAGGCGGTTTTCTGGTCGGCACTCTGGTGCTGGGCATAGACTTCATGGAATATCTCAACCAGACGATAGCAGCGGTAAGGATAAATGATCTGCTCGTAGGCCTTTTCATGAGCGCGGTTTTCGGAATACTGATCGGCGCAATAGGATGCCTCAGGGGTCTTCAGTGCAAAAGGAGCGCTTCGGCAGTGGGTGAGGTGACTACCTCGGCGGTTGTATCGAGCATAGTGGCTATTCAGGTGGCGACTGCCGTCATTACGGTGATAACCGCAATACTGGGGATATAGGAAATGGCTGACTCGAAAATTAACGCCCATATCGTTGTAAATGACCTTACCATGGCATATGGCGCATTCATCATACAGAAAGACCTCACATTCACTATAAACAGAAGCGACGTGTTCATAATAATGGGCGGCAGCGGATGCGGCAAAAGCACTCTTCTTAAACATCTCATAGGACTCAAGGAACCTGCGAAGGGAAGGGTGCTCTTCAGCGGGACAGACTACTGGAACAGCAGCGCATCCGAACAGGAGCGCATCATGCGTACATTCGGCGTGCTTTATCAGAGCGGCGCCCTGTGGAGCTCCATGACGCTGGCTGAAAACATTGCGCTGCCGCTCAAGGAATACACGGATTTTTCGCCTTCTGACATCAAAAGCCTGGCATCTCTCAAACTCTCTCTGGTCGGATTGAAAGGCTTCGAGGACTATTATCCGTCAGAGATATCGGGCGGCATGATGAAGCGCGCCGGTCTTGCCCGCGCCATGGCGCTTGACCCGGAGATACTGTTTTTTGACGAACCTTCAGCAGGGCTTGACCCTATAAGCTCACGATTGCTTGACGACCTCATACTTGAGCTGAGGGACAGCCTGGGCACGACGATAGTGGTGGTGACGCATGAACTTGCAAGCATATTCGCCATAGGCAAAAACTCGGTGTTCCTCGATGCTGCAACAAAGACAATGATTGCTCAGGGCGACCCGAAGGTCCTTCTGAGGGAATGCACGAATGAAACGGTGCACAGGTTTTTAACAAGAGGTGACGTTGAACAGAGCTGATAAGCAAAAGAAAGCTGATAAGCTGTTAAGCAAAGGCAAAACAGATTCTGAAGTCGCTGATGAGCTTAACAGCTCAAGGGCTTAACAGCTTATTATGGAGTTAATTTATGAGTAAAGAGGCTAATGTCAAACAGATAGGGATTTTTGTTGTAGGTGCTCTGGTAATCTTTACGGTAGCCGTCGTTGTAATGATGTCGGGCAAGTTCTTCAAACAGAAACTCGATTACGCCCTTTATTTTGAAGAACCTCTGGACGGACTCACAAACGGATCACCTGTTACGTTCAAGGGCGTTCAGATAGGCGAGGTCACGGACATCAGCATCTATTATAACCATGCCGACAAATCGCTTCAAAGCGCTGTTATTATCGAAATAGACCCGGAGAGGATTAAGCGTCTCGACAACGGCAGAAAGCTCATTGCAGACCCTGCTCAGATCACACCCTATATCAAGGAAGGCCTTAAAGCCAAGCTCAAGCTGGAAAGCCTCATAACAGGCCAGCTTTCAGTTATGCTCGATTTCTTTCCGGATGAACCTGCAATCATGCACAGCTACCTCAAGCAGTACCAGGAGATCCCGACTACTGAGACTCAGATGGCCGAGGTTC
>CAYNVT010000105.1:0-15062 GCA_964400685.1 uncultured Bacteriovoracaceae bacterium
GTCCTGAATGTACCTGCTTCTACTTCTTCTTCAAGCTTTCTGTTAGTCGCCGCTATTATCCTTACATTTATTTTTTGAGGGCGTGCTGCGCCGACAGGCTGTATCTGCTTTTCCTGCAAGACTCTTAAAAGTTTTACCTGAGCCATCTGTGAGAGATCTCCGATCTCGTCCAGAAAGATGGTGCCGCCGTGAGCTTCCTCGAATTTTCCGCGTCTTTTTATATGGGCTCCGGTGAACGCCCCTTTCTCGTGACCGAACAGCTCACTTTCGATAAGGGTGTCCGGTATTGCGGCACAGTTGACTTCGATAAAGGGCATGTCCTTTCTGGGGCTTCCGTAATGTATAGCCCTTGCCACAAGCTCTTTACCTGTGCCGGTTTCTCCATGAATCAATGCAGTGGCATTTGAATCAGCCACCTGCGATATAAGCGTGAATATCTCGCGTATTATCTTGGAATTGCCCTTGAGTTCGGGATAAGGGTGCTTTACGCGGTTCAGCATATCCTTAAGCCTTATGTTTTCATCCTCCAGGCGTCTCAAATGCACTGATTTTGAAATCAGTGAGGCGACTTCTGAAAGGAGCTGAATCTCATAATCGAGAGTAAATATCTGCTTGGCCACCTTGTCGGCTGAAAGGACGCCCACCGCCTTGCCGTCATAGATTATCGGCACGCAAAGAAAAGCAAGTTCGGACCGGTTCAGGTCCCTTCTTGCACCTGTACGGTCCAGAAAGAGCTGCTCGGTCCCGAGATTGGGAATTGCTATTGCCTTGCATGTATGGGCCACCTGTCCGGTAACTCCCTCCCCGGGATTGAATTTGATGTCCAGTCCGCTGACATCTATACCATACGCAACATCGAGCATGGCGATGCCGGTTTCGCGGTCGAGTATGGAAATCATGCCGCGTTTCATTCCCGCTTTCTGACTGAGTTCTCCAAGTATCATCTCAAGAAGCTCTTTTAAAGGCAGCGGCTTGGATAGTACCTTTGCAATGCTGTTGAGCATTGATAAATCTTCGTAAGAATAAGGCAACTGGTCTGTCATGTGTTGATGAGTTAGCACAATTATGTGGCAAATGGAAGAAGGGTAGTGTTTATTGTATCCTTCATTTTTTTACCACCCTGCTAATCACCCGCCGTCTTTGCGTTAATCTCATCGAGAAGCGATAAAAGCTCGCTGTTATCAGGTATGTCGGACATTGAATGGCCGTAATGGACAAAACGCACCATTCCCTTTTTATCGATGATTACCTGAGCGGGCATACGTCCAAGTTTGAAGATTTTAACTTCCTGTCCGTAAGTCTTAAGTACGGTATGCTCCGGGTCGGGCAACCCGATAAACGGAAGTGTCTCCTTTTCCCAGTACTTTTTGAATGCCTGTGCATTCTCAGGTCCGGCAACAATTATTACCGCATCCTTCCCCGCGAATTTATCGATGTCCTGGCGCAACTGCGCCATATGCCTCTGGCAGAAGGGTCAGAAAAAACCCCGGTTAAAGACCAGTATTACGTTATTTCTGTTCCGGTAATCAGAAAGATTTATCATCCGGCCTGTAAAGTCGTTCATCGCTATCTCGGGGGCAGCCTGAAAAAGATTTACCTTACCCATCAGCACACCTCCTTTATTATTTAACTGCACTTTATTTAATATCGTCATCCGGCCGATAAATCTGTAAACAATAATGCAAAGGAAAAAATCAGAAAGGATTGAACATCAATGCCTAAGGAGCATTTTTCTGTAACTTCAGCAATAAGGGACATGAAGGAAAAAGGAATAGCCTTCAGACTTCATCAGTACAAATACGAAGAACACGGCGGTACGGAGGTATCCGCACGAGAACTGAAGGTTGATGAGCATATGGTAATTAAAACTCTGGTTATGGAGGATGACAGAAAAGAACCTTTTATCATCCTGATGCACGGCGACAGACATGTCTCGACAAAGAACATGGCAAGATTTATCGGTGCAAAATCAGTTCAGCCCTGTGATCCTAAAATTGCCGAACGTCACACCGGTTACAGGGTGGGAGGCACATCTCCCTTCGGTACAAGAAAACGGCTGAAGGTATATATAGAATCCACTATCCTTGACCTCCCGATAATACTTATAAATGCAGGACTCAGGGGACTTCTGGCCGAGATGTCCCCTCTGGACATGGCTAAGGCATTGAATACCGAGCCTGTCAGTGTTGCTATCGATTGAGATTTTATATTTCACGTATCAAAGAGCCCCTTCCCTGATTTGGCCTGAATTTGTAACAAAAATTGCAGGCCTGTCATCCAGCGGGCAATTCTTTTCGCATTTTCCGCAGCCGATACACCTTCCGGTATCGACGTGCGGGAGCAGAATCATGGTTTCTTTACCGTCCTTATCCTTATTAACTTTTTCCTCAAGCCATATCGCCTTATGAGGAACGATGCACATCTCCTCGCAGACAATGCAGTGTTCACCGTCAGCCCACGGCAGACATCTTGAACGGTCAATAATTGCCTCTCCGATCTTGATTTTCATGAGCGCATTTTTCTTCATCTCGATAATCGCCCCTGTAGGACACACCTGTCCGCAAAGTGTGCAATACTCGCAGGAGCCGATCAGAGGAACAAGTTTGGGAGTCCAGATGCCTTCAAGACCGGCTTCAAGTAACACCGGTTGAAGTCCGCCCGTGGGGCATACTTTCAGGCATGCGCCGCATTTTATGCAGCGTTTCACAAAAACCGGCTCTTTCACACTGCCGGGAGGCCTGATAAGCGACGGGTCTTCAACTGCAGGTCTTCGTCTTAAAAATGGTACGCTGAAAACCCCGGCGGCAACGGAGACAATAACCCCCCTGCGTTTTATATCAATTGGTGCGGTTTTCAATATCATCCCGTAGCCCACTGCAGATTGTGTACAAGGGTCGTCGCAGTCAAGGCATACCATGCACTCGGTCTTCATCCGGGCGCTTCCATTATCCATTACAGCACCGCCCTGGCACGGTTTTGAACACGCGCCGCATGATACGCACTTTTCAGAGACCTTGATGCCGAAAGGTGCAAACCTTGACAGCAGTCCGAGCAAAGCCCCAAGAGGACATATGTATCTGCACCAGAACCTTTTCTCGATTATATTCATCAGGAGTATAATGAAAAATATCCCGCCTATAAGTGTGGACTGAGAGAAGCTGACATCGTTAAATGGCAGTAACGTACCCCTCAGAGCTGAATAAACCCTGCCGGAAATATCGGCTGCACCTGCCGGAGCATAGTCTTCGATAAGACCGAGCATAGACATGAATACGGAATTGACAAAGGGATAGACATTTATTGTAAGCGACCTTGTCAGAAGCGATAAGGGATCGAGGATTCCCGCCGTTTGAACCCCGAAGAACGTAGCTGCAAGGATAAATAAGAGGATATAATATTTCAGCCTGTACAGCTTCCCCGGTTCAGTTTTTTTTGATCTACTCAATGTTGAAACGGTATTATTCAATGTCCCGAGCGGGCAAATCCAACCACAGAAGATACGCCCGAAAACCAGCGTCAGAACAATTGTTGCAAGTGACAGGAAGAGTTCTGCAGGAATGGCATGGGAGGAGATCATTGTCGTGATCAAGAGGAGCGGGTCAAAATCGAGGAATAGCCTTATAGGATAACCCATGGACTCGCCGCCCTTGTTTTCGGTTTGAACAAAAAGGAACAGGAAAACAAGGAGAAAAGCGCTCTGGAATATCTTCCTCAACCGCTTTGATGTAATAAGGGATTTCCCGGGCTTGAGCATTTCTATATTTTAATCTTCCTTATCTTCAGGTTTTCAATATCCATTCTCCCGATCCGGGCCGCATCAGCGATTTTTACATAATCGAGGTCGGCCCCTTTCATACCGAAAAGGGTTGCACCATAAGAATCTATTGCCACCATATCCGTTGCTGCAATCACGGTATCGAGTCTTCTGACATCCTTGAGATTGCCTCCTGTCGGACCATTTGCAGTGAGTATACGGACTGCATCAAGGACATTCAGCGCCGGCCTCATGAACCTGGCCATATCCACAAGATTCTCACCCAATTTTCTGTGGAGTTTGCCTCTGCGGCCTCCCATGACGCCCATCATGTTTTTCATTGATAGCGTAAGCTTCGATATTCCATGGTCTTTTGCCACGGGCACATTTATTAATTTGTCTGCATCTAGCGCATCTCTGTATACAGGCCATTTTTTAAGCGTATTTCCTTTTATATCGACTTCGACAAATCTCCTGTCTTCCATGTAAATGACTTCTGCGCCGAACCTCTTTGCTTCAGCGGCTATACCGCTTTTCGTATAAGAGCTTCTGGCATTATCGCACGTGTTATCGAAGACCTTCACTCTGCCTGCACCGGCTTCGAAACACATCCTTACAACAGCACCCACAACAAACGGATTCGTATTAGCGGCGAATTCCGGAGCCCTGTCCCACCCTATGTTCGGTTTGACCACAACGATGTCCCCTCTGGATATGAAGCGCTTGATCCCACCAAGGGCATTAACTGCCGCAAGAGTTATATTTTGAGGATCAATACCGGTCACAACCGCTATATCAGGATATTGAGCCGCAGAAAGATTTCTCAACCCCGGCGGAATTATTGTTGCTGCGCCTGTTATCACTGCTGTTTTGAGAAATTCTCTTCTGTTCATAAGCCCTCCATATTTTGAAGCAATCAGGAAATGAGCATTGATGAAACAATTGAGTTGTAATATATATTATTTTACATTGAAATATAATATGAGGAAAACTTCCATGAAGAACTGCTTGTTGATTTTTACACTCGCCCTGGTTCTTGCAGCCTGCAAACCTGACATAACAGGCACATCACCGGGTGACGGTGCAACCAACGTCAAGGGACACTCGCAGATATCCGCTGATTTCAGCACATCAATTGATCCTTCAACCCTGCAGTTTTCAGTTGAAACCAACGGCATCCCGGTACCCGGGGTCGTGACAGTCGATAAAAATCCCATATCAAACGATGATGTGGCGGTTTTTACGCCGGATAAAAATTCCATGTTTGCAGCTGGCAGAACCTATACCGCCACAATCAAAGCTGGCGTTGCAAACGCGGATGGCGGCAGCAGAATGAAAAAAGATTTTTCCTGGAGCTTTACAATCGAAACCATACCACCCGTCCTTGAATCCATTACACCTGATAATGACCAGAGCGTTTATGAGGGCTCCCCTGAAATCGCATTAAAATTCAATGAAAGCATCGGGGAAATATCATTTAACGTGAGCACAGAGCACAATCCCCCTGTTTTTTCGGAAGACCGCAAAAAAGTTTCCATCAGGCTTAGTAACATCAATGCCGGGCAGTCATGCCAATTTATACTGTACGGTTTTTCTGATACCGCCGGCAACTATACGGAGCTGAACAGACTTTCAGAATTCAGGGTCGTCAAATCTCAATAACCTTTTCGATTTACTGCCTCAAAACAAATAATGGGAGATTTCTTGCATTTCTCCCGATTTATCTGCTAGGAACAGACCTCACTAATGATAACAAAAGGATAATCATATGCACCAGCGCATCAGGAATGACAGCATCAGGAATATCGCCATCATCGCCCATGTCGACCATGGAAAGACCACACTCGTGGATGCCATGTTCAAGCAGAGCGGGGTTTTCCGTTCGGGACAGGACGTTGAGGTCAGGGTCATGGACAGGATGGACCTTGAACGGGAGCGCGGCATAACAATTGCTGCCAAAAACTGTTCGGTTTCGTGGAACAATGTCAAAATAAATATTATCGATACCCCGGGCCACGCGGATTTCGGCGGAGAGGTCGAACGTGCACTCTCAATGGCCGACGGGGCGATACTGCTTGTAGATGCCGCAGAAGGCCCTCTCCCCCAGACGCGATTTGTTCTTAAAAAAGCAATGGAAGCCGGCCATTCAATGGTAATAGTGATCAACAAAATAGACCGCAAGGATGCAAGGCCTGCCGAAGTCCTGAACGAAATATATGACCTTTTCATAGACCTGGGTGCAGATGAAGAGCTGCTCGAATTCCCTGTTCTTTACGCAGTGGGACGCGACGGTATCGCCAAAAAGTCACTTGATGAGGAAGCGACAGACCTTAAGCCCCTTTTCGAGACAATCGTCAACGATCTTCCCGGACCGTCATACAATCCGGCGGAACCTTTCCAGATGCTCGTCGCTGACCTCGACTATTCGGATTATATCGGAAGGCTGGCAGTCGGCCGTATTTTCAACGGCAGTGTCAGTTCGCAGGATTCGCTCGTATGTATAAACGAGAACAATGAGCATGTGATGCTTCGCGTAACCAAACTTCAGGGTTACCAGGGCATAGCCTTGAGGGAGATCGAAAGCGCAGAACCGGGCGATATTGTCGTTATATCAGGAATAGAGAATGTAAAAATAGGAGACACCATCTGCACCTTAAACAACCCCAAGGCGCTCAAACGCATAACAGTGGATGCGCCTACGGTCTCAATGAGGATAACAGCCAACAGTTCACCTCTTGCAGGCCAGGAAGGGTCTCATGTTCAGTCGACACGAATCCATGAAAGGCTCAAGAAGGAGACTCTCAGGAATGTCGCGATAAAGATGGAACTCGCCCCTGAAAAAGACGCCTTCATAATAAAAGGACGGGGGGAATTCCAGCTTGCAATTCTTATTGAGACAATGCGGCGTGAGGGTTTTGAATTATGCGTGGGTAGGCCCGAGGTAATCCTTGAGCATAAAGACGGTAAGGTGCTTGAACCAATAGAGCACCTCTTTATTGATTGCGAAGAGAGCTTCCTGGGCATTGTTACACAGAAGATATCCCAGAGAAAAGGCAGGATGCTTAACCTGGTCAATCACGGAAGCGGCAGGGTCAGAGTCGAGTTCAGTGTTCCGTCACGTGGTCTCATAGGTTTCAGAGATGAATTCCTGACCGACACCAAGGGCACAGGCATTATGAATTCCTACCTGCTTGCATACGAAGAATTCAGGGGTGATTTCCCCTATAGATTTACGGGGTCAATCGTTTCTGACAGGCGAGGAGATGCTGTAGCTTATGCTCTTTTCAACCTCGAACCGAGAGGCCGTCTTTTCATAACGCCGGGGGAACCTGTTTACGAAGGCATGATAATTGGCGAACACAACCGGGAAAACGATATCGATGTGAACCCGACCAAGATGAAAAAGCTCTCCAATATGCGCGCCGCGGGCAGGGACGACAATATACTGCTTTCGCCGGTTACACCGCTGACATTAGAGAAGGCGCTTCAGTTTATCAGGGATGACGAGATGGTTGAGGTCACGCCCAAGTCCATCAGGCTGAGAAAAAGCGATCTCTCGGCCCAGAAACGCCACACCACAACCGTTGCAAAGAAAAAGGTAATGTCTTCATGAAATGTTTTCCTACTTGAATAATCCCGGGCAAATCCTATAAACATATTGCATGGGTAAATCCTCTTTCTTTATGGAAGGTAAATACGGCCCACTCTTAAGGCCTGTCATAGGGCGTCTGTTCGCTCCTGTAACCCTTGATGATGAATTTCGCGAACCTTTAACCGAACTTTCAAAAAAAGGGTACATTGTCTTTGTCATGGCCAGAACAAGCGTGATAGATTCCATGCTCCTGATTCAAAAGCACAAAGCGGACGGCCTGCCCGTGCCCAAAATGGTTTTCGGAAAAAGCTTTACCCTTTTCCAGCCGGCATGGAAACTTGCAGGCATCATAAAAAACAGGATCACGAGGAACAACCCCGTTAAAAGCGGGGTCTTAAAATCCAACATCGAACTTGAGAATTCCTCATCACTCCTTTTTCTAGATAATACAAAACTGCCGGGCGGTTTTGACCCTGTGATCGAATTGCTCAGACTCCAGTCTGAAATAGAAAAACCGATTTTTATCGTCCCTTTGAGATGTGTATATTCAAGGCTTCCACTGAAAATGTCAAAAGACCAGAAAGAAGAGGAAGCATCCATGACTGGCTTCAGCAAGTTCTGGACACTGTGGTGGAAAACTGAAGAGAAAAGCTACATCGAGTACGGCGAACCCGTCAACATCAAGGATTATTCAAGAAAATCATCTGAGAGCAGCTTCGTAGAAGACACTGCCGAAAAGATTAAAAACGAACTCAGGCACAGGATTGCCCAGCTCGGAAGAAACATCTCCAGCGCGCCTATCAAAAAGAAAGACTGGATAATAAACACCTCGCTCAAGGATGCGAGACTGGCTGAATTTATAGGAGACCTCTCAAATCCCGAAAACATGAAAAAATTCGAGACCGCAAAAAAGTATCTCGAACAGATAGCATCGGATATGAACCCGTCCTATCTAAAGGCATTCGCCAGGGTATTCACCTGGATAGTGAACAATATATACAACGGTCTTGATGTGGATATGAACAGCCTCAAAAAGGTTAAGGAGTGGGCCCGCAAGGGTCCCATTGTCTATGTCCCGTGCCATAAAAGCCACATGGACTATATGATCCTTTCATATATTCTTTATCAGAACTGGATGGGCGTGCCGTTCATAGCCGCAGGCGCCAATCTTTCATTCTTTCCGCTTGGCATACTATTCCGGAGGAGCGGGGCGTTTTTCTTGAAGAGAACTTTCAAGGGAAACAAGCTTTACAGCCAGACGTTTGCGGCATACTTAAGGACACTGCTTTACGAAAAGATTCCGATCGAATTTTTTATCGAAGGTACGCGGAGCAGATCAGGCAAACTGGCCCTGCCCAAGCTCGGCCTTCTTTCAATGCTGGTCGATGCATGGAAAGAAGGATCTGTAAAAAAAGACATTATCTTTGTGCCTGTTTACATAGGCTATGACCTCGTTGTCGAAGAAGATGCATATGCGATGGAGATGAAAGGGGGCAAGAAGGAGAAGGAAAACATCAGCCAGCTCATAAAGGCAGGCAGGGTATTGAAAAGAAGATACGGCAAGGTTTATGTGCGTTTTTCCGAACCTTTTTCCCTGAGGGATTTTACCAGAGGCAATGATGCCATACAAAAATCCGGTGCAGATCATGACATTATCACCCGGGAGCTTTCATGGGAGATACTGGGCTCCATAAACAACAAAACAGTGGGAACTTCCACTTCTGTCCTGGCTGCAGCACTTATGAGCAGAAAAGGCGCCATCGATGAAACCGATGCAATAAATCTTTTCAACATCTACACCGATTATATGAGGTCATTCAAGTATGACATGTCAGATTCATTAAGAGAAAAAGGCAGGGCATTCTCAGAGGCGTCTGCACTTCTTCAGGGCAGAGGACTAGTCTCGATTGACAAGAATGAGGATGAACCGGCAATCTATGAAGTGGACAATGACAGCAGGATACACATGGCCTACTACAAAAACAATATCATCAACTGTCTTGTTCCACTTGCTATAATCTCGAACATCATCCTTAAACTTTCAGGCATACCCAAAAAGACCCTTGAGGATGAATACAACCGGATTAAAAGCCTTTTCTCAAAGGAGTTTTCCGTTAAAAAGGATGCTTTTACAGACACCGTTGACTATATGATCGAAAAGAAAATGCTCAAAAAGCACTGGGGCAATATTTCTCTTGAAAAGGAAATGACACCGCTTCTGTCTGATTTTGCCGGCCTGATAACGGATTATCTTGAATCATACCTGGTTGTATTCACAGGCATAAAAAAACTTTCCGGTACGAAGGATATTTTCAAGGCATTTGAGTCAAGGGCTGAAATAATGTTGAAAAAAGATGAAATCCAGAGGCCCGAAGCCCTTTGTGTACCCAATTTCAAAGGCGCCATGGAGTATCTTAAAGCACTTGATTATGTTGACAGGGATAACAGAATAAAGAATGAAAAAGAAATCAGCAGGCTTGCTGAAGAGACATATGGATACCTTGAAAAATAAGATTCCAGCTTCATCTTTTTTCGTTTCAGTTTAGTCCCGGCACAATAAAGAACAAGGAGGCCTTTATGAGTGAAATAATGGATGTCACAGGCAGAGAGATTATTGATTCAAGAGGCAATCCTGCAATCGAAGTCGATGTGTTTCTTTCTACCGGGGATGTTGGCAGGGCGTCCGCACCATCAGGGGCTTCCACTGGTGAAAGAGAAGCGCTTGAATTAAGGGACGGCAATAAAAAAAGATATTCGGGAAAAGGTGTACTGAAGGCCATAGAAAATGTGAACAGGCTAGTTGCCCCTCGGATGATCGGATTGGACGTACTTGACCAGGAAGGCATTGACAGGCTTCTAATAGAAATTGACGGTACAGCGAACAAATCCAGACTCGGGGGAAATACAACCACAGCTGTATCTGTGGCTGCCGCAAAAGCAGCCGCTGCATTCATGCATATGCCTTTATACCGGTATCTAGGCGGCGCTTTCGCCCATGAGCTGCCTGTCCCCATGCTCAACATAATAAACGGCGGCAAGCATGCAGACAATAATGTAGACATCCAGGAATTCATGATAATGCCAATAGGCGCCCCGAGTATGAGGGAGGCCGTCAGGTATTCCGCCGAAACCTTTCACGCCCTGAAAGATATCCTTAATAAACTCAATTACAATACAGCTGTAGGAGACGAAGGCGGTTTTGCCCCGAACCTGAAGTCAAACTCCGAGGCCCTCGATATCATTGTCAGGGCAATAGAAAAAGCGGGATACATACCCGGCATTGACATAGCCATAGCCATTGATGCAGCAGCGAGCTCTTTTTATAAAGACGGGAGATACATACTCGAAGCCGAGACAAAACCGAAAAAGTCATCAGATCAGATGATAAGGTTCTATGAAGAGCTTTTAACCAAGTATCCCATAGTTTCACTTGAAGACGGCCTTGATGAAAATGACTGGGATGGATGGAAAAACCTTACGCATGCCCTGGGCGATAGAGTTCAGCTTGTAGGAGACGACCTCTTCTGCACAAACTCAATATACCTTTCAGAAGGTGTAAATAAAGGCTGCGCAAACAGCATCCTGATAAAGGTCAATCAGGTAGGAACCCTTACCGAAACCGTGGAAACAATTGTTACTGCCAGATGGGCCGGCTATACAACCGTCATGTCACACCGTTCAGGAGAAACCGAGGACACATGGATTGCCGATTTGTCGGTTGCGTTTTCCACGGGGCAGATTAAATCCGGCTCGGCATCCAGAAGTGAAAGGCTATCAAAATACAACCAGCTTATCCGGATAGAAGAAGAACTGGCGAATAATGCGGTTTTCAGAGGGAAAAGAGTACTGCAAAGCTTAATAAATAAAACTCCTTGAATGCGCGAATAATTTTTCAATTATCTCCGATTCTGTTGCTTTTGGCCTAACCGGCATTATATTTTTTTCTGATATGATCTTACAGGGAGGATATTATGTATGTTAGAAAAGCCGCATTCTTAACCATCATAATAACCTGCGCGTGTCTGGTTGCCGTTATTTATATATCCTCCAGCCTTATATTGTTTAAAAACATAACAAATCTGGAAAACAAGTATGCGGAAGATAATGTAGAGAGGGCCATCCTGGCGCTTGATCAGAAGATTTTATCCCTGGATAAGACAGCAAGCGACTGGGCATACTGGGATGACACTTATAATTATCTTAATGGCAGGAACCCCGGTTTTGTTGAAGAAAACTTGATGGATAATACATTCACAGGTCTTGGAATTAACCTTATAATGCTGCTCGATAATAGCGGCCGGATTAAAGTTTCAAAAATGTATGATTTAAAACTCAAAAAAGAAATACCCGTTGATAAATCAATTAGTGAATTCATCGAATCAAATCTGAACCCTCCGGGTAAAGATAATAGAGGTAAGGTTATGTCCGGACTGATGATGACATCAGGAAGGCCGATGATAATCTCCATGAAACCCGTACTGACGTCTTTTGCAAAAGGGCCTGCTTCGGGGACATTCATTATGGGAGACTTCATGGATAAAACAGACATGGAAGAGCTCTCTCTTATAACTCAACTTTCTCTCGATTTTTTTCAGAGTCCGGATGAAAACCTGCCTGAAGATGTAAGGAAAGCATCTGCATCACTATACGAAAACAGCCATATTGTTACATCAAAACCCGGTAAAAACATCATAACAGGATACACTATAATAAAAGATATTTCAGGCAGACCATCAATTATTCTTAAGGTTAAAATGCCAGGCGCTACATATTCTCAAGCCAGGAAAGTGATCTTCTATTTTAACATTGGGATTCTGATAACCGGCATAATATGTGCGCTGATCATCATCTTTCTACTGGAGAAAAAACTCCTCTCAAGACTTGATAAGATAATGAAAGGAATAATACGGGTAACAGAAACGAGAAATTTGAAAAGCAGAATATCTCTAACAGGTAATGATGAACTTACAAGGCTTGCCGAGATATTTAACTCAATGATGCTATCATTGGAAATATCGGAAAAAACACTGGAAGAAAGCGAGGAGAAATATAGAAATCTTGTCGAGCATGCAAGCGATGGAATAGTAATCAATCAGGATCAGATAATTAAATATGCAAATCCACGGATGTCCGAGCTTTCAGGATATTCATTAAATGAACTCCTTGAATCTCATTACACCGATTTCATCCACCCGGATGATCTCGCCAAAGCAAAGGAGGAATATTCGTTACGACTGCATACCGGTGATATAAGCGGCATCTTTGAAACATCACTCAGACATAAGAACGGATTAAAAATTCCTGTAGAGGCTACAGCCAGAATGGTCACTTACAACGGCAAACCTGCTGGAATCATTATTATAAGAGACATAACAGAGAAGAAAAGGGCTCATGAAATGCTGGCCTCTGAAAAAGAAAGGCTGCTGGTTACTTTAAGATCTATTGGAGACGGTGTCATTACAACGGACTTCAACATGAATGTAAAAATAATGAACAGAATAGCAGAGAAGCTTACCGGTTGGAAACAGGATGATGCCCTTGACCGGAACCTTTTCGAGGTTTTTCCATTAATCAAGGAAAAGACGAGGGAGCGATGCGATCAGCCTCTAAGCAAGATTATAACAAAAGGAATTATTGTCGAACTGGTCAGTCAGACCATCCTGATATCAAGAGACGGAACTGAATATTTTGTAGCAGTAACAGGCGCACCAATACGTACAAAAGAAGGTGAACCACTTGGCTTAGTGCTTGTATTCAGAGATATAACCGAAAGACGCAAAATTGAGGAAGAGCTCTCAAAGATTCAGAGATTCGATACCATGGGCATACTTATCAGCGGAATAGTACACGACTTCAGCAATATACTTACCTGCATTATCGGAAACATTACTCTGGCAAAAGAATACAGTTCAACTGACGATAGGCTTCTGGAATGTATTAATGAGACGGAAAAAGCCTCCATCAGGGCGAAAGAGCTTTCTCAGCAGCTGCTGTCCCTGTTCAGAAGCAGCTACCCGGAAAAGGTCAAGATGTCTGTTATGAAAATCATCAGAGATTCAACAGCTTTTGTCCTCAGAGGCTCCAATGTCAAATATACCATTGATTTCGCACCTGATCTCTGGCTCGTCGATATCGATCCCGGACAGATATCGCAGGTTATCTACAACATCGTACTCAATGCAAAACAGGCAATGCCTGAAGGCGGGATTCTTACAATATCCGCCGAGAATACTGTAATAGGCGAAGAGAGCAATCTGCCAATGGCCAACGGCAAATATATAAAGATTAAAATAATGGATACCGGAGTAGGTATTCCGGAAGAAATAATCACCAGGATATTCGACCCATTCTTTACAACCAGCGTTTCAGGGTCAGGCCTCGGGCTTGACAGTGTGAAATCAATCATATCCAAACATTTCGGGTTGGTGACAGTCAATTCAAAACCAGGCTCTTATTCCATATTTGAAATATATCTGCCCGCTTCAAGAGAACAGACAATTACGCAGGAGGATACAAACAAAGACATTCATCATATACTGGGCAGGGTTTTAATAATGGCTGAAAACAATGAAGAATGCTCGATCCTGGATGATATACTCACGCTGCTTGGATATGAAACAATTGTTGCAACAAATTCCGATGAAGCTTCCAATCGGTTCCTGGAATCAAAGAAACAAGGCAAAGCCCCTGATATTGCCATTGTTGATATGAGTAACGGCACATATCACTGGGAACCGGCTTTAACCCTTTTCAGAGACATCAGAGCAGACATAAAGACAATAGCATTGATTGACAACGACACTTTACCTGTTAAAGAAAAGCTTGCGAGATTTAATTTCAATGATTTTGTTTTAAAACCGTTGAAAGTACAATTTTTAAATGAATCACTGC
The DNA here is from genome assembly GCA_964400685.1 of uncultured Bacteriovoracaceae bacterium. Taxonomy (GTDB): domain Bacteria; phylum Desulfobacterota; class Desulfomonilia; order UBA1062; family UBA1062; genus DATCTV01. The sequence continues at coordinate 14,238 of CAYNVT010000105.1, forward strand.
TGCGTATGATTGTTAAGAATACTGCATGATTAACATTACATAAAATATGAGTTATTAATTGAAATGCTTTACTGGAATCTGTATAGCATTCTGGTTGAAAGTAATTTTAAAACCAATAAAAATAAACTTGGATAATAAAGTTGAGCTATGGAAGACGATTTACTAAGAGAAAAACTGATTAGAAGAAAAAGGCAGATCAAAAGGAACAGAACTATAATTCTAAAGTCCGCCAAAGAGCTCTTTTTTAAAAAAGGCATGAACAGCACGACAATGGAGGATATAGCTGGTTATTCTGGCTTTGACAGGCGTACGATATATAATCACTTCAAGAATAAGGAAGAAATTTTTGCAGCCCTTGTTTTCGAAGTAATTTCAGACATAACAATGGTTTATAACGAAGTCTCCCTTGAGAGCATAAGTCCTCTTGAAAAGTTGAAACAGCTGGTATTGAAGCTTCTTGACCTCTATATCGACAATTCACATCTGATAAATGTATTCACCACTGAAATTGAAACCAATGATAATAGAAGGAAAAAAAACAGCTCAAGTCTTGCAGTCAGAAATATTAATGATTACGGCGAACTGGAATCAAGATTAATGAACATGATTAAAGAAGCTCAGGATGCAGACCAGCTTATTGATGTTCACCCGTTTATTCTTGCAGGCCTTCTGAATGAAATTATTTTAAGAAGCGTAATTGTTCTTCACCAGAACAAAAGGATTATTTCAAAAGAAGATATAATCAGGGATCTTCTAAGAATCATCGAAGGGAATCTGATTAAAGGGAATGTCAGACAACCTGAAGGCAACCTCTAAAGAAAAGAA
>CAYNVT010000106.1:0-15037 GCA_964400685.1 uncultured Bacteriovoracaceae bacterium
TCAAAGGGCGATGTTGTAGTGATACCTCCCGGAACAAGGCAGAGGATTACGAATGCAGGGGCAGAAGAGCTGATATTTCTGGCTGTGTGCACCCCGCGTTTCGTGCCTGAAAATTACCGGGATTGCAAGAATGAGACGGATTCATCCCGTGGAAAAAGGGAAATTCCCACCCTTGTAACCGGCAGGCTGATCCTGAGGCCGTTCAATCTCTCAGACGCTCCTATTCTGCAAAGGCTTGCCGGTGATTTCTCCATAGCCGATACGACAGCGGCCATTCCGCACCCGTATCCCGACGGTGCAGCTGAAAACTGGATCAATACGCATGAGCATGAATTCGCCGCCAACAGAATGCTTGCCCTTGCAATCACACTAAAGGAAGCAGGAAGCCTTGCAGGCTGCGTTTCAATAGATGCCATCGACATGACCATCGGTTCAGGGGAACTGGGCTATTGGATCGGGAAAGATTTCTGGGGACAGGGATACTGCACCGAGGCGGCCTCGGCTGTCATGAAATACGGTTTTGAAGAAATTGATCTGAACCGCGTATACGCCAGACATCTTGCACGCAACCCCGCTTCCGGCAGGGTCATGCAGAAGCTTGGCATGAAGCAGGAAGGATATCAGCGGCAGGCCTTTGTTAAATGGGGCCTTTACGAGGATTATGTCCTTTATGCGATACTTAGAGATGACTGGGTTGCGGCAAATCAGCACACAAAAAGCTCATGACCCTTATATTCTCGATGTCAATTTAAAAGGGCACTCGAACTTATAAGTTAAATAGGGTAAATGATGCCTATGGATGAAAACATTCTTCCGTCTATACTTGACCGTCTCATAGACAATGACCCAGAACTGTCGCAGGAGCCGCCTCAGGACAGATACCTTAACATAAGGCAGATCAAGGATCAGGTTGTGCGCGACCTTGAAAACCTTCTCAATACAAGGCGGCACATATTCGATCCGCCTGACGGTTTCAAAGAGGTCAACAGTTCGCTCTTTACATACGGCGTATCCGACTTTACATCCCAGAACCCCGGAAATGTTTCGGTGAAAAAGGCTATCAGACAGGACATGGAAAAGGTGATAGCAAGATTCGAGCCGAGGCTCAGAAACGTAAGCGTCGCTGTCGAGGGTGATTCAAGGGTCAATTCTCTCAGGTTCAGGATAAACGCCATGCTAGTCGTCGAACCCGAATCCGAACCCGTCTCGTTCGATACGTTTTTCGATGTGAACAGAGGGGAATATACAGTTAAATCTAGCTGATGAGATGTTAAGCTATTGAACTGATAAGCGGAAAAAAGATGAATAAGAATAAGCTATTCAACTTTCAAAACCTTATAGTGTGGCAAAAGGCTATTGAGTTTTCCGAGCTGGTAATAAAAGTTATTGATAAAATAAAAGCGCCAAGAAATCATTTCAGGCTGATAGAACAGCTGGAATCAGCAAGTACAAGCGTGGCAATGAATATTGCTGAAGGAAAAGGCAGGCAGACAACGAAAAAAAGATTAGCTGATAAGTTATTGAGCTGATAAGCTGTTAAGTAAAAAAGGGTATCGTTTGGCAGTGGCTCACCAGCTTATAAGTTATTATATTGGAGCTATTTATGGATGACGAACTCTTAAGCTACTATGAAAAGGAGCTGACGTTTATCCGTCAGATGGGTGCGGAATTCGCCCGCAAATACCCCAAAATAGCAGGCAGGCTCCAGCTGGAGCCTGACAAGTGTGAAGACCCGCATACCGAGCGCCTGATCGAGGCGTTCGCCTTTCTCTCGGCCCGGGTCCATAAAAAAATCGACGACGAATTCCCGGAGATAACCGAATCTCTCTTAAGCATCATATACCCCCATTATGTAAATCCGATTCCGTCCATGACGATTGTGAAATTCGAGCCTATAAGACAGAATATTCCGGCTTCGGGCTTCAGAATTGAAAAGGGTACGACGCTTTATTCCAAACCGGTAGGGGGTATCGCCTGCCAGTTCTCGACCTCGTATCCTGTTGCCGCCTGGCCTGTCGAGGTGGCGTCCGTATCGCTCAAGACACCCAGGCTCAGCATCAAAAAAGCACAGCAGGCCATACAGATTGAGCTGAAGACATTCAACAGCACTCCAGTCTCACAGCTCGGCTGGGAGAGCCTCAGGTTTTTCCTGAACGCCCAGCACCAGCATGTATATAATCTTTATGAGTTCCTCATGAACAACGTCTGCCATGTCGAACTCGAGGCGAAAAGCAAACAGGGGCAGACTGTTAATATCCAGCTTTCCCCTGATGCAATCAGGCCTGCGGGCTTTAAAGAGGAAGAGAACCTCCTGCCTTATTCGTCGCGCTCTTTCCCCGGCTACCTGCTGCTCTTCGAATATTTCTGCTTCCCGGAAAAATTCCTTTTCTTCGATGTCGCGGGGCTATCCAGGCTCAGGGATTACGAACTGACGGATACCCTTGATATATGGATATACCTCGATAAGCCTCTTAAGCAGAACCTTGTGATGAGCGCTGATACATTCTGCCTTAACGCAACACCTGCCGTAAACATATTCAAAAGGATAGCCGAACCGATAAGGATCGAGCACAGGATGAGCGATTACCGGATCATACCGGACATCAGACGCCAGAGCGCCACCGAGGTTTTTGCCGTTAACAACGTTGTTTCAAGCCTCTCGGGCGGCAAGGTTCTTGATTACAGGCCCATATTCTCGCTCAGGCACCTTGGCGACGAGGAAGAGGGACGCAGGGTCTTCTGGAATATGAAGCGGCTCGATTCCGGTAAAAAAGGCGATTCCGGCACCGAGGTGTACCTCTCGTTTACCGACGCAACGCTGAAACCCGCCGACCCGGGCGTCGAGACCGTAACAGTCCATGTGACATGCACGAACAGGGACCTGCCCGCGAGGCTTTCATTCGGCGATTCCCAGGGTGACTTCGACCTGGATACCGCAGGCCCGTTCTCCAGGATAACGAGCCTTATAAAGCCGACTCCGTGCAGAAGGTCTTCGCTGGGCGGAAGCCTCCAGTGGAAGCTTATCTCGCACCTCTCTCTCAACTACCTCTCGATTGTGAGCGGAGGGGAGGAGGCCCTTAAAGAGATACTCAAACTCTACGACTTCGACAACTCGCCTTCCACAGGACAGCAGATATCGGGCATTACGAGGGTCACATCAGATCATGTCACAAGAAGGATAGGGGTGTCCTTCATCCGCGGGATTGAAACCTCAATAACCTTTGACGAGGACAAGTACGTAGGCGCAGGCCTGTTCCTGTTCGCAAGCATTCTTGAGACTTTCCTGGCGCAGTATGTTTCCATAAACTCGTTCGTCCAGCTCGAGGCAAGGACGGTCCAGAAAAAGGAGCCTTTGAAAAAATGGCCGCCAAGAAACGGAAGCAGAATACTTCTATAGCTGAGAGGCTCTTTGCAGAGTCGCAGACATTTTCATTCTTCAAGGCCGTAAGGCTGCTGGAAGAGCTGAGTACAGGGGCCGGTGAATTAGGAAAGACGCTCGAACCGGGAAAAGAGCCCGTGAGGTTTTCAGTTAAGCCCGGTTTCGCATTCCCTCCTTGCGAGATCAATTCAATTGAGAGCAGAGAAGACGGCCCTCCGGTGATGTCGGTCGCATTCATGGGCATGATCGGGCCGTCGGGCGTCATGCCCTACTGGTTCAATGAGATGGCGCTTAACAGGAACCGGGAAAAGGATTTCAGCCTTACGTCTTTTCTCGATATATTCCACCACAGGCTTATAACACTCTTTTATCTGGCCTGGAAAAGGAGCAGGTTTGCCGAGAACTATTCCGAAGACCATACCGACAGGCTGAGCGCCATGCTCTTGAGCCTTACCGGGCTCGGGTCGAAATGGCTTCTTGAAATCTCAGGCCTTCCTGCCGAGAGGTTCCTGTTCTACACGGGCCAGCTTTCAAGGCCCGCACCGTCAGTCTCCTCGCTGACAGCCGTGATATCCAGCATGACAGGCACTGATGTCAGCCTCGATCAGTTCAGAGAGCGCAGCATAAAACTGACGCCTGAGGACATGACAAGCCTGGGTACTGCTAATGCCGCGCTCGGGGTCAATACAGTAGTTGGTTCCGAGGTTACGGACATGCAGACAGGCTTCCGGGTGAACATCGGGCCCATGGGCTATGACGAATATCTGAAGTTCCTTCCGGGCGGCGATATGAGCGAGCCCGTCAAGGCCATGGTGCGGTTCAGTGCAGGCATTGAATATGAATATGATCTCAAGATTATCCTTAAAAAAGAAGAAGTACCGCCGCTGGGATTAGGCCTGGGGTATCGAGTGGGGCAGACGACGTGGATGGTGGAGCCGGAAGGTGGGGCGGAGGAAGATAAGTACATCATCATCCGTGAGAAGGCATAGCAGGGCGTGATAACTTCGCATACCGTTGTCGCTCCTTGCGGAAACGCTGCGACATACGTTTAAGTATGCCTCGCATTTCCGCTTCGTCGCTCCTAGGTTTGCATCGTTCTGACGCCTTGCATTTCTAAAGGATTATTGTTTATGGATGATCACCAATTTCTTCGCTACCTTCCAACGAATGGGTATTCAAGAGTCATTCGTGATGTATCGCTTGACCTAATGAATTTCTATTTCAAAGAAGATTTGTCACGGAATAAATGGTTAAAGTTACCTCCTTATAGTGTAAATTGTTTTGAAAAAGGTCGTGATGAAAATGGGAATGAAACAAGGCGCGATTGGAAATCAAAGGCATTCAGAATAATTGATCTTGAAAAGCATATAATAGAGAATTCTGGTTTTAATCCTGAGGAGTTCAATTTATTTGAGCCAAAATGTAATTGGCTAGATGTTAGTGTCAAGATTGCTTCTGGCTTCCATATGGTTGATGAGAATGGAGTAGCTGTTGAACTCAGAACTCCATTACCATTGGGTGATAATTTTCCAATACATCCATCAATTGATAGAGAAGGTCATATCTACAGTTCCATGCAGAATATGTTACAGAAAAGCGTTGTTAATCTTCGCAAGCGCTTAATCATGAAAAGTTCGCAATTTCAAACTAATTACTGGTTCAATCTTCTGAGGATGTTTATTGCCGATGCTGTATCATTGATTGACATGACCCTTCACCATCTCTACATCAAGGCTGAATTTGATCCGTTGCCTGGCTGGAATTTTGATAAAGAGATGTTAGGTTCTCGCCAGAATAGAAGGCTTAAAGACAAAAGAGGATGGGTTTATAAAATTACTAGTAAAGAACTTAATGATGTTGGAGAGGAGATACAAGCTTTTGATCGTTTACGTCAGGTTCGGAATCATCTCCAACATTTTGATCCTCCTTGCTTTGGTTTCACTCTTGAAGATGTTGTAATTTGGTTGAACGATGCAATACGAGTTGGGCGTCTTGCATGGAAGATCAGGAAGCGATTAGGCTCACCAATTACTGTTGATCTTATTGAACTCATAGTTGCTCCAGAGGTGGGGTTCTTCCCGAAAAATTCTGAAATGCGAAGGAAACCCCAACCCAACAACATTGGATATGCAAGTACTTGTTGGCCGAACCAAGAAGAGAGACAATAGGGATCAGGTCGCAACAATTCACATCTGTAGATTGAATGTTGAAACGCGACCTCGTAGGACGTGTCCCATCCAGTAAAGCGTGTTTAGGAAATTGTTATGGTAGGGGGATAAATGGAAAGAAAATATCTATATCTAGTTCCACTAGCTATAATGCTTGTAGTTGGATTGATGCTACTTATCTATTACTTGGGATCATCCTGCATCAAAGGAGAAAAATTTATAAATATAAATCAGGATTTGATGATTGAACAAAAAGATATCCAATCTGTAAAAGATAATGCTTTGAGTGGTGATGTAAATTCGGCGAAAAGACTTGCAAGGTATTATACGTTTATTGATCATAATATGGGAGAAGCTGAAAAATGGTTGAGAATAGCTGCTAGTGGTGATGATACTATCTCTCAATTTAATTTGGCAAGTTTACTTGAAAATAAAAAAAGTCAAAAAGCAGTTGATGAATCCATAAGTTGGTATCAAAAAGCAGCAAATTCTGGTGATGCTATAGCTTTAAAAAAACTTGGCAATATTTATGAAAAAGGTGAATGGGTTAAAAAGGATTACTATGAAGCATTAAACTATTATCAAAAGTCAGCTTTGCTAGGAGAGTCTCAGTCGACAGCAAAGGTAATTGATATTTATTTGTTTAAAAAAGATTTAATAAAAGCTTATGCGTGGCTAATATTAGCTGAAACAAAATTAAAAATTCCTCCAAAATCTTCATATAGAAAGGAGTTTCATAAGAAAATTGAATATCTGAATTTAGTACTATCGAAACAGGACATTACAAAGGCAAAAATGGAAGCTGACAATATAATAAAAAAAGAGAATCAACCCAATCCGTATCAGAGGAATCTGTCAGAAACCAAAGGGACGCTGCTGCCCAAATAACTTATTATTGATTAAGTTATTAAAGAATCAGTGTCACCTGTCCCCTCTCATATCGTTTTCTGCCGCCGTGCAGGGGATAGATTGATAGGAGACAAAAAAGCATTTCATCGATATGTACATTCCAAGAACTGGAACGGCCCTTTTTTATCATTGAAAATCCGGTTGCCATAAAAGAGATTTCAATGTAATGAGTAACCTATGATTCAAAGAAAGCTGGAGTTTAAAAAGCTTGCTGATATGGTTTCAGCAAATCCGGTTGTCGGGATAATCGGAGCAAGGCAGGTAGGCAAAACCACTCTGGCCCGTCAGTTTGCGGCATCTTCAATAAAACCTTCATATTTTTTCGATCTGGAAAACCCGGATGATATGGCGCGTATAGCTGAGCCTATGCTTGCTTTCCGGGATTTGAAAGGAATTGTTGTTATTGATGAAGTTCAGCATGCCCCGAATCTTTTCAAAGTGTTGAGAGTTCTTGCAGACAGGCCCGGCAATAAAACTAAATTCATAATATTGGGCAGTGCCTCGCCCGGGCTATTGAAACAATCGGCGGAAAGTCTTGCCGGACGAATTGCATACCACCAGCTTGAAGGTTTTCATATGGATGAAACCGGTGCCAGTTCAGAAAACAGGTTGTGGTTAAGGGGCGGTTTTCCCTTGTCTTACACTGCAGGCACCGATGAAGACAGTTTTGAATGGAGAAAGAGCTTTGTCAGGACTTTTCTGGAAAGGGATATTCCGCAGCTTGGATTCAGCATCGGGGCTGTGGCGCTTCGCAGATTCTGGACTATGCTCGCCCATTATCATGCACAAATCTGGAATGCCTCTGAATTTGCAAGGGCGTTTGGCATTGCAGACACCACGATAAGAAAATATCTTGATATTCTTACATCCGCCCTTGTTGTCAGGCAGCTTCAACCCTGGCATGAGAATATCGGCAAAAGGCAGGTCAAGGCCCCGAAGGTTTATATTGCGGATGCCGGTATCCTTCATGTTCTGCTGAATCTGCGCAGTGCTGCCGATATTGAAGGACATCCGAAGCTTGGGGCGTCATGGGAGGGTTTTGTAATCGGTGAACTGACAAGAAGACTCGGAACTTCATGGGAGGAATGCCATTTCTGGTCGACCCATACCGGTGCGGAACTTGATCTTCTTGTAGTCAGGGGCGCCACGAGGATCGGTTTTGAAATAAAGAGAACATCCGCCCCGCACGTCACCCGCTCTATGCGTTCGGCAATAGAAAGCCTTAAGCTGGACAGTCTGATCATTGTTCATGCCGGAAGTCATTCATTCGATCTTGATGATAATATAAAGGCTGTTTCTTTCAGCGCTATGGCCAAAGAGATTAAGCCGCTTAACATGAAGAGGGATCAGGGAAGCTGATTACAAAATGACTTATTGATTGGGACATTCAATCCCAACATCTTTATTACCAAGCCATATTTTTAAAGCTTGACAATGGTAACATATTTGTTACCAGTTAACATGATGAAAGCTTCGATATCTGCACTGGCAATCGAATACATAAGAATGGATGGGACATCACCGTTTTCGGATTGGTTCAATGTGTTAGGGTGGAAGCAAAAGAACTCAGAAGAAAGATATACTCACAGCTAAAAGGTATTGGCTGGATTATAAAAAGAGAAAGATTGAGAGGTGAATCATGCCTGTTACTAAACTGTTCAGAGATACTGTTATAAAAAGGGCTCAAAATGATCCCGAATTCAGGATCGGCCTGATTACTGAAGCACTGAATGAAATCCTTGAAGGAGATATAGAAACAGGCAAATCTCTTTTGAGGAACTATCTCAATGTCACCGAATCAATACAAAAAATTGCAAGCCGCATAAATAAGTCAGACAAGAGCATCAGAAGGATGGTAGGTCCATCAGGAAATCCGACTCTGAAGAACTTTATCGAGCTGGTAAACGCCTGCAAAGAGTATGAGCACATTAAAGTAAGGGTTCAAAAATTAGCAGCTTAAAATCAAAAGAGGGGTTAACTCGCAACATTTTGCATCTGCCGGTTGAATGTTGGGCGACCCAGTAGAATAAATCTGTCAAGTTAGGGGAGGACTCTTTATGCGCGTTCATATCAGGATAGGTGTTTTCATATTAAGTCTGCTTATAATCCCGAATTTGATCGGGGCTCAGAATATAACCATAAAGGTCGATGAACTGAACAGACAAGCGGATCTCACAACTTACATGAAATCAATAGAAATCCTAATGCCCGCCCTTCAGGCTGCCCCTGATGATTTTGAACTCTGGTGGAGACTGGCGCGCGCCCGCCAGAACTATGGGGACATGGCGGCTTCCCGCAAAATTACAGGATGGAAAGAGATTTGTGTCGAACAAGGCCATGAAGCGATGAAGGCCGGGAAAAAGGCGGCAGCGCTCAGACCCGCAGCTGTGGAAGGCTATTACTACACGGGATGCTCAGCCGGGACGGTGTGCACGGGCAGCAGCCAGTACGCGATTATAAAGGAAGGACTGCTCAAGGAAATAAGGGTAAATCTGGAAAAGGCCTACGGCATCGACAGGTATTTCGACAATGGAGGCCCGATCCAGGCCCTTGCAAGCTACTACATGGATGTTCCCGGATTCGCTGGCGGGGACATGGCCATGGCCGAGAAACTGGCACGCGAGAGCATGCGGGTGTACCCGAACGATCTTGCAGGCAGGACCATAATGGCCCAGATATTGATCAAGAAAGACAAAAAGAAAAACATCAGCGAGATAAAAACGCTTCTTAACGGCGTGGCCGGCACTCCGGCGACGGCTCCGGATTATCTTGAAATATGGGTGGTAAAGGCCAGGCGGCTGCTTCAAGGTCTGTAATCCGTTGTTTTGTCAACAATAGACATTTTTGTAGAATGTTGAGACGCAAACGCGTAAAATATGAACGATATTAACTGAAGGGCTGTGCCCTGTTACATTTGACTGCTTGATAAGGGACGGGGGAATGGACTGTCTGACGTTTCTCTCCCCGAACAGGAGGTTATATTATGAAGCGCTTTTTAATAATATGTCTTGCCCTCATGGTTATAGCCGGCTGCAAATTCGATCCGAGCGGGTATCCCTTGCATGATGGCCTGGTGGACAACGATGCCACGGCTCAGACAAAGGCGCTCTTCAAAAATCTCAAAGCAGTAAGTGCAGCCGGAGATAAAATACTTATCGGTCATCATGAGACAACGGCCTATGGCGTTGGATGGTGGGATGATCCTGAAGCGGCAGAGACATCGGACATAAAAAAGGTTTGCGGCAGTTTCCCTGCCGTCTACGGCTGGGACGCTGAAGGTGTAACCGGCGAGACAAATATCGACGGGGTCAATTTTGCACGCATGCGTGAGCTTATTGCAAACTCTTATGCGCGAGGCGGCATCAACACGTTCAGCTGGCACCTTCACAACATACCCGACGGCGGAACCGCCTGGGACACAAAAGCTGATGTGAACCGCATCCTGCCTGGCGGGGACAGGTATGAGATCTACACAGCAGAGCTTGACGCACTTGCAGATTATTTTTTAAGCTTCAAAGGTCCGGACGGAGAACTCATTCCGATGATCTTCAGGCCGTTCCATGAAAACAACGGCACCTGGTTCTGGTGGGGCGCGGCATCATGCACGCCAGACGAATTCAAGGCGCTCTGGCGTTTCACTGTAACCTATCTGCGCGATACGCGACATGTCCACAACCTTCTTTATGCCTATTCGCCGGACAGGTTCCTGGGCTATGACGGATACCTGAGACGCTATCCCGGCAACGAATGGGTCGATATTATGGGGCATGATAATTACGGGGATTTTACCTACGGCAGTTCTTTCTGTGGTCTGATGCGGTTAAGCCAGCTTGCCGAGATGGCTGAAGCGTTCGGCAAGGTCCCGGCGCTGACCGAATCAGGTAGCGAAGGCGTCCCTTTATCCAGCTGGTGGAGCCTTTTCCTTAATCCCATCAAGATGTGCCTGAAACCCTGCAGGATCGCATATGTGCTTTTCTGGCGTAACGCCAATGAATCACATCATTATGCACCATATCCCGGGGATAAGTCCGAATCGGATTTCATCAAATTCTATAATGATCCGGTCACCTTTTTTGAAAATGATTTACCCGATATGTATCAGTGAAGAGGGAGTACAGGAATGACGATGAAAGCAGCAGGGTTAGTGCCGGAAAGATTGAAAATATGAGAAAATGAAGGGGAAAAAGGTGCCGGACTGAAAAAACTTTAAACCGGGTTAATTTTCAGATTTGGCAATGAAATAAAAGGAGATAAAACGATGAAAAGGATAGTATCCATTCTGCTGGCAGCATTTTTATTAATCCCGTGGGTTGCTTTTTCCGAGACCAAAACCGGAAAATCAAACACGCCTGTGAAATATTCCTCATATCTGGAGGCTTATGATAAGGGGGATTACATCAGGGCTTTCAATCTAGCGGAACCGCTCGCGAAGCAGGGGGATGCAAAAGCCCAATATTATATCGCCCTCATGTACGACACGGGAAAAGTTGTGTCTGAGCATCCTGATGATGCAGTTGTATGGTTTTTAAAATCCGCTGAACAGGGTTTTACTGCAGCCCAGTATTATCTTGCGCTCAAGTATAATGCAGGAGACGGGGTTGCCCGGAATTATGAAGAAGCTTTCAAGTGGTTTTTAAAAGCTGCTGAACAGGGGCACGCTTCCTCCCAGAATTGTCTTGGTGCCCTCTATGCTGGGGGTAAAGGGGTAACTCAAAATTATGCAGAGGCCCTGAAGTGGTACAGGAAAGCTGCTGAACAGGGAAATACCGCAGCTCAATCGAGTCTCGGGGTAATGTATGAAAACGGGCAGGGAGTGACTCGGAGTTATGAAGAGGCCGTAAAATGGTACACTAAAGCGGCTGAGCGGGGAGATGTCGAAGCACAGCTCAATCTCGCTTTTTTGTATGACCTGGGGCAGGGAGTGAAGCAAGATTATGCAGAGGCGCTGAAATGGTACACAAAAGCTGCCGAACAGGGGGTTGCCAGGGCTCAATGCACCCTGGGTTTTATGTACAGCAGCGGACAGGGAGTGTCACAGAATAATGTTCAGGCATATAAATGGTTCAGCCTGTGCGCTGAAAACGGGAACGATAATGCATACAGAAATAGAGATATCCTGGCCAAGCGGATGACACGCGCCCAGATCGAAGAGGCGAAGAGACTTGAAGCTGAATGGTATAAGAGACATAAGTGAAAGCAACGGATCTGCAATAAGGTTAAAGCTGAGAGAACTATATGAAAAAGCTGGTTATCCGCGAAGCCGCCGAATGTGACTTGGAGGCGATAAAGGAAATATGGAAGGAATTCATTGACCATCACAAGGCGGTCAATTCCTTTTTCAGCCGTGTAGATGACGCCCACGAAAAGTTCGGTGAGTTTGCGTTGAGCAATATCAGGAATAAAGATAAATGGATTGTATTCGTAGCCTGCCGTGATGAGGAAATTGCGGGCTACTGCATGGCGACGATAGAAGAGTATCCTCCTCTTTATGAAAATCCGAAGTATGGGTACATTATGGACATGGCGGTGAGCGGAAAACACAGGCGGAACAATATCGGAACGGAACTTTATTCAAAAGTCGCTGACTGGTTCAAGGAAAAAGGGCTTTTACGAATAGAACTCCATGCGGTTGCCGCAAACTCTCTCGGCCTGAAATTCTGGAGAAAGATGGGGTTTGAAGATTTCATGATAAGGATGTCGAAGGAAATTCAGGGTTAATAGATATCCAAAAGTAAGGTCAAAATAGAAAATTGAAAACCGGATTATAATTAAATAATTAAATGTGATGACTATAGAAAAGGGGTGCTAATCATCTTCGGTAGATTAAAGCATTATAATTATATTATCTTGACAACCTTTCTTCAGCATAGCAAGATATATCTCTTGATGCTTTACCGGCTTTCAAAAAAATCCAAAGGAGAACAACCCCATGAGTACAATAACCAACTGGAAAACAGAGTATCAGAGCAAACTGGTTACTGCCTCGGAGGCTGCTGCTTCAATCAAATCCGGAGACTGGATACTGCTTGCACCTGTCAACAGCATGCCCATCGATATCCTCAATGCGCTTGCCGCCAGAAAGGATGAGCTTCATAAGGTGAAAATCGCCAGCAATCTTATGACTTACCCGTTTGCATTCTTAAACGGTGATTATGCAGGCCACATAACCTATTACAGCGGCTATTTCGGTCCGGTCGAGCGCATGTTCCACCCGCTCGGAAATGTGGTGCCCCATCCTATGCATCTGTCAAAAAGTTCAATCGCCCTGGATATTGCGGGTGTATCCGATGTTGCCATGCTGGAGGTTACACCACCCGATGAGCGCGGCTATATGAATCTGGGCCCCTGTGGTGTTGTTTATGGCAGATATGCGATAGGCAAATGCAAAAAGGTTATAGTACAGGTCAATTCAAGGGTCCCCTGGATACACGGTATTGAGAATCTTGTCCATGTTGACGAGGTGGATTTGATAGTTGAGGCCGATCACGATCTTGTTCCGGTACCCGAAATCAAGATAACCGATATCGAAAAGAAAATAGGTGAGAACATCGCCCAGCACATTCCTGACGGTGCGACCATACAGCTCGGCATAGGCGGCATACCCAATGCCGTGGCCTACTTCCTTCATGAAAAAAAAGACCTTGGAGTACACGCGGAAATATTGAGCGATGCTATTGCAGAACTCGCCGAGCTTGGTGTCATAAACGGAAGGAAAAAGACCCTTTATCCGGGCAAAATTGTTGTGGGCGGTCTTATAATAGGAACAAAGAGGTTGCTTGATTTCGTGGACAATAATCCGGCTGTGCTTTCAATGCCTATTGCCATGGCGAATCATCTTGATGTCATCAAGCAGAATGACAATCTGTGTTCTATAAACGCCGGGCTCACGGTTGATCTGACAGGACAGGTCGCATCCGAAACGATAGGCCATACGCCATACAGCGCCACGGGAGGACAGCTTGATTTTGTCAGAGGTGCTGCAGCTTCCAAGGGCGGAAAATCATTTATTGCTCTGAAAGCCACATCAACGAAAAAGGACGGGACGCTCACTTCGAGAATAGTGCTCAACATGACTCCGGGGACCGTGATCACAACGCCGAGGCAGGATGTCATGTATATTGTGACTGAATATGGCGTTGCAGACCTTTACATGAAGTCCGTTCCTGACAGGGTAAAGGCGATGATATCCATTGCTCACCCCGACTTCAGGGAAGAGCTGGAAAAACAGGCTTATGATGCGGGTCTTCTGATAAATGCAACCAGGCCTGAAAACCTTTAGTTATTAATAATACAGCGGGCAGGTATTCTGCCCGCTGTTTATGCCAGCGAAACCAGATTTGCCAGACGGAGCAGTTCAATTTAAAGAGGAGATAACCATGGAAGAAGAACTCTTCAGAAAACTTCAGAAACAGCTTGATACCTATTCACTGGGTTTCCCCGCAACTGCTTCTGGCATCGAGATTGAGATACTGAAAGAGCTGTTTACCGAAGAGGAAGCGTCTATGTTTACAAACATGACTCCTCAGCTGGAATCTCCCGATTCTGTTTCAAAAAGGCTGGGGCTTGATATGCTTGAAACTGCAGCAAGGCTGGAGGCAATGGCCTCGAAGGGGCTTCTTTTCAGGCTCAAAAAAGATGGAGATGCCAAATACGGCGCCATACCTTTCATGCACGGGCTTATGGAGTTTCAGGTTAAAAGTCTCAGTAAAGAAAGGGTGGTTGCCCTTGAGAAATATTTCAATGAAGGTTTTCGAAAAGCAATTTCCGGCAGCGAAGGGCTGTTTTTAAGGACAATCCCTGTCAGAGAATCCATTGAAAACACCAGGCAGGTGGCTTCCTTCGATGACGCCCGCGCCATCCTCAAAAACGCGAGTCCCATTGTGATTGCGGAATGTATATGCAGAAAAAGCAGGGAATCAATTGACAAGGCATGCGATAAGCCTGTCGAGGTCTGCTTCATGTTCGGTTCAATGGCCAGATACTATCTTGATAATAGCCTGGGAAGAGAGATTTCCTGTGATGAAGCTGTTGCCATCCTTGAAGATGCCCAGAGGTCCGGCCTTGTCACACAGCCTGCCACTTCTCAGAATCCCGGCGGTATGTGCAACTGCTGCGGGGACTGTTGCGGTGTATTAAGGGCGATAAAGCTCGAAGCCAGACCCGCCGAACTGGTCTACTCGAATTATCAGGCATTTATCGATTCCGGTAACTGTACAGGCTGTGGTGTATGCCTTGACAGGTGCCAGATGGATGCTGTTACAATCAATGATGATGTGGCCATAATCGATTATGGCAGGTGCATAGGCTGCGGGCTCTGCGTCATAACCTGCCCGGGCGAGGCGATTATCCTTAAAGCCAAACCCGAAGATAAGAAAAAAGTGCCGCCGAAAAATTCCCTGGAACAGATGCTAACTCTGGCGGGCAAAAGGGGAATCATATGACATTGTGGCCCTGCAAGTGGCTTTGATGGAAAAATGGCAGGCGCCGGTTATATCATCCGGGAGAGGAAATGAATAAACTTAAAAGGGCCGTTTTTGTTCTTCTAATCATCACAGCATGTCTCGGCTGCGATCAATGGACT
>CAYNVT010000107.1:0-14839 GCA_964400685.1 uncultured Bacteriovoracaceae bacterium
AGGATTTTTCTGTCTTTATTGTCCATCTTTGAACCAGCATATCGGGTCGGTGGAGTTGATGTCTCCGGTTGTTTCATAAGCCCTTGCCCTGCATCCTCCGCAAATATTTTTATAACTGCATCCACCGCATTTACCGTTAAGGATGTCCGGGTTCCTCAAGTTAGCAAGGACATCGGAAGTCTGCCATATTTCCGAGAAGCTCTTTTCTTTTACATTTCCGCATTTGATGTCAAGGAAGCCGCATGGCTGAACATCTCCTGTAGAAGATACAAAGCCAAAGCCGTTACCGGCAAGGCAACCTTTTGTAAGGGGTCTGTTTCCAGATTCCGCCAGCATCCTGTAAAACTGCGGGGCGCAGGTGGCTTTGCATTCTATGCCGCCCGAGATATAAACATCCATGAAATTACTCAGCATGGACTTGTATTCCATTATTGCGGCAAGCTCCAAATCGTGTCCCCTGCCTGTGGGGACCAGGAAGAAGACATGCCAAGCCACGGCGCCAAGTTTTCTGATAAAATCCGGGAACATTCGCATCTGGGAAATGTTGACCGCCGCTACCGTTGTGTTTATCTGTACAGGCACTCCTGCGTTTATCAGGTGCTCAATGCCCGTGAGCGCCAGCTCATATGCACCAGGTCTGCCTCTGAATTCATCATGAATATCGGGAGTAACACCATCAAGGCTTACTGATACCCGCGAAATGCCGGAAGCTTTTATTTCCCTGGCTGAAGCATGAGTGACAGTCGAGCCGTTAGTTGCAAGTGTCATGCGAAGGCCAAGAGAGGTCCCGAAACGGGCAAAAAGCATGGCGTCATCCCTTATCAGCGCTTCCCCGCCTGAAAGAATGACCATCTTAGTTCCCAGAGCGGATATTTCTTTAAGAAGACCCTTTCCTTCTTCGGTTGTAAGCTCTTCAGGGTCTCTATGAGGCGAAGCATTAGCCCGGCAGTGCACGCATTCGAGGTTGCATGCCTTTGTCAGTTCCCAGGCAAGTATGAGCGGTGCGTTCATGAAATCAACTCGACGACCCTTTCAGCAAAATAGGTGATGATCATATCAGCGCCTGCACGTCTGATTGCCGTAATGCTTTCAATTATCGCAGCGTCTTCATTAAGCATCCCCTGGGACGCGGCGGCCTTTATCATGGCATATTCCCCTGAGACCTGGTAAGCAGCGAGAGGTTCATCAAACTCATCGGCGACGGTCCTGATTATATCAAGGCAGGGCATTGCAGGCTTGACCATGATTATGTCGGCGCCTTCTTCGATATCGAGCTCAATTTCCCGGATGGCCTCACGTGCATTAGCAGGGTCCATCTGGTAGGCCTTACGGTCGCCGAAAGAAGGCGCAGAGCCTGCAGCCTCGCGAAACGGCCCGTAAAAGGCTGAAGCATATTTGGCTGAATAGCTCATAATCGGCAGATCCTCAAAGCCACCTTCATCGAGCGCTTCTCTTATAATGCCTACCCGGCCGTCCATCATGTCGGAAGGCGCTATCATGCCTGCTCCTGCCTTCGCATGCGAAAGGGATATCTTTGCGAGCAGATCCAGGGTCTCGTCATTTGAGACGCATCCCTTGTCATCAAGTATGCCGCAATGGCCGTGATCGGTGTATTCACACATGCAGACGTCGGTTATGACAAGTATTTCAGGCACTCTGTTCTTTATCTCTGCTATTGCCTTCTGTACGATGCCGTCCCTTTTATGCGCCTCTGTCCCGAACCTGTCCTTTCTTGAAGGTATGCCGAAAAGTAGAACGGCCGGGATTTTTTTGGCGGATATTTCTTTAGCAGCCTGGGCAGCAGTATCAGGCGAATATCTGAATTGCCCGGGCATGGATTTTATGGGCTCTCTGACCGATCTTCCTTCCTTGACAAATATCGGATAAATGAGGTTGTCCGGACTTATCCTCGTTTCCCTCACAAGCCTTCTGATTGTCTCGGTCGCCCTTAGTCTGCGTGGTCTGTTTTCCGGGAACATATTTTGCCTCCGGTTTTTGTTAAGCCTATATAATTTGTGCTTCATTAGTGCAAGCCTTTAGGTCCTGACCTTAAGAGATTTTATGGCTTTGTCGATATATGAGTTATGAAAAAAGGGATTATATTATCAGTAGTAGTGCTATCTTTTTTACTTGTATCGTCTTTGGTCTGGGCATTAGTCCAAACCGGCTCACCCGCACCGGAATTTAATGTATCCGACGGCAATGATGTGGTTCTTAATTCCGATACCATCAAAGGGAAAGTAATAGTCGGCTTTTATGAACAAAAGGACCAGATTGAAAAAAACAGACAGCTCAAAACAGTCCTACAGAAATATTATTACGACAACATTGCAATCAGTTCAAAGAATGTATTCATGCTTTCCGTGATTGACGCGACTTCCGCAAATTTTATTACAAGGCCGATATGGAAAAAGGGATTTATCAGGAATTCGGAGCAGAATAATGTAACCGTTTACGGTGATTGGGATGGCGACATGAAAGAGGCTTATGGCATGCCCGATAATGAATCTGTTTTCATCCTGATCGATAAAAAGGGCATCATCCGTTATATATATTCGGGTAAAGTTCCTGAAAAATATTTTACCGGGATAAAGGATCTCATAGGCAGGCTCTGCCTGGAATAAATCCTTATTCTAATATCTGTCTATCCCTGTACATGGCAGCCCCGCATTTCCTGCACTTAAACTCTTCACTTTCGACTCTGTTCATCTCGCCGCATTCCGGGCATTCGCCTTTTTCAAGAAAAGGACTGTGGGCCGCCAGATATTTTGTTTTCCAGGAAGCATAGGTCCAGAGCATAATCACAATTATGATTATAATAGAGGTACGCATCGGCAGAGAAACAAAGAGAACGAAATCATATAATGCATGGAAAAGTGCCGCTGCGGTCATATATGGAAGCAATACCCTGAGGACATTTTTCTCCGGGTACTGAAAACGGGCAACCGCAATGCCCGTACCCCATAGAGCACCGAATCCCAGGTGAGCAGGAACGGAAAGAAGGGATCGCGGTATAAGAATTGAAAGACCATGTGACATTACATAAAATATATTTTCTATAGCTGCAAAACCGAGTGAAACCATCATGGCATAGATAATGCCATCCACCGGTTCATCAAACTCCTTAAGGTTTTTTATAAGCATGAGAGCGGCCAGGCACTTGAACAATTCTTCGTTAACCCCGATAAAAATTGAGTAGAGCACAACCTTGCAATCTGTCAGCGGACCGGTCAAGTTCACCATGGAAGTTAACCAGAAGACAACAGCGTACAAGATGCCGGAAAAGAACACACTAATAATCCCACCAAAGAGTCCGATTTTGATTACGGAAAGGACCGGCTCCTTCTCCACCCTGTCTTTCTTTAATATGAAGTAGAACCAGATTCCTGTTGAAAGGATAATGCCAGAGGCAATCGTCAATATTTTCATGTTTTTGCGGTTATCTCAAAAAAATGTATAAAATCAAGTCATTTATATCAAGACGGGCTAATACCATGAGCGTTACAAAAAGAGAATACTGCCCGGTGCCAGCTGTTAAAAATTTATCTCCTTTTGTCTTGACTGGGTAGACAGCTTGTCTGTAATCTCACATGGATTTAATTTAATTTTAGAAACATGGAGGATCCAAGATGCCAAAAAAGGCTGATATCAACAAGGTTATGATCATAGGTTCAGGGCCGATCATTATAGGTCAGGCATGCGAGTTCGATTATTCAGGCACACAAGCCTGCAAAGCGCTGAGAGGTTTGGGTTATAAGATAATGCTTGTGAACTCGAACCCGGCGACCATCATGACCGATCCGGGCATGGCGGATATAACATATATTGAACCATTAAATATAAAGACGCTGACAGAGATTATTGAAAAGGAAAAGCCTGATGCGATTCTGCCGAATCTGGGCGGGCAGACCGGGCTGAACCTGACATCCGAACTCGCAAAAGCAGGTGTGCTTGAAAAACACGGGGTTAAAGTCATAGGTGTCGAACTTGATGCAATCGAGCGCGGAGAGGACAGGATAGCATTCAAGGAGACAATGAACAGACTGGGCATTGAAATGCCTGCTAGCGAACCTGCATACTCAGTTGAAGAGGCGGAGTCGATAGCCGCCAAACTCGGTTATCCCGTTGTTATCAGGCCTGCATATACAATGGGGGGCACAGGCGGAGGCCTTGTCTACAATGTTGAAGAGCTGAGAGTCGTAGCAGCGAGGGGAATTTCTGCGAGCATGGTGGGGCAGATACTTATCGAAGAGTCGGTCCTCGGCTGGGAAGAGCTTGAGCTTGAAGTGGTACGCGACTCAAAGAACAACAAGATTACAGTATGTTTTATTGAAAATGTCGATGCCATGGGGGTACATACCGGCGATTCCTACTGCACGGCGCCGATGCTTACGATTTCCGAAGAGCTGCAACAACGGCTTCAGAAATATTCATACGATATTGTCGAGGCTATTGAGGTTATCGGAGGCACTAACATACAATTCGCACATGATCCGAAAACGGGCAGGGTGGTGGTCATTGAGATAAATCCCAGGACATCACGGTCTTCCGCACTTGCCTCAAAGGCCACCGGATTCCCGATTGCCCTTGTTTCTTCAAAGCTGGCTGGCGGTCTCAATCTGGATGAAATTCCATACTGGCGGGCAGGGACGCTTGATAAGTATATCCCATGGGGCGATTATGTAGTCGTCAAGTTCGCACGCTGGGCTTTCGAGAAATTCAAGGGAGTTGAAGACAAGCTGGGCACCCAGATGAGGGCTGTAGGTGAGGTCATGAGTCTCGGCAAGAACTACAAAGAAGCCTTCCTGAAATCTATCAGGTCTCTGGAGACAGGCCGATATGGACTTGGATTTGCAAAGGACTTCAATTCAAAGAGCCTTAATGAACTGATAGGAATGCTCGGCTATGCGACGAGCGAACGGCAGTTTATAATGTACGAAGCGCTCAGAAAAGGCGCGGATGTTGAAGAGCTGCATAAAAAGACGCATATCAAACAATGGTTCATTTCTCAGATGAAAGAGATGGTCGAACTCGAAGAGGAAATATTGAAATACAAGGGCGGAATGCTTCCGGATGAGCTCCTTGCCAGGGCGAAGAGAGACGGCTTTGCCGACAGATATCTCTCGAAACTTCTGGGTGTTCCCGAGTCTGAAATCAGAGAGAGAAGAAAGGCAATCGGCGTTGTCCATGCGTGGGAAGGGGTCAATGTGAGCGGGGTCGAGAATGCAGCCTACTATTATTCGACTTATAATGCACCTGATTCTGTACCGGTGAGTTCCCGCAAAAAGATCATGGTTCTTGGCGGAGGCCCGAACAGGATAGGGCAGGGCATAGAGTTCGACTACTGCTGTGTTCATGCGGCATTTGCCATCAGGGATGAGGGTCTTGAATCCATTATGGTAAACTGCAATCCCGAGACGGTTTCCACCGATTATGACACATCGGACAAACTCTATTTCGAACCGCTCACAGTCGAAGATGTCCTTGCGATCTATGAGAAGGAAAAGCCGGAAGGCGTCATTGTGCAGTTCGGCGGGCAGACGCCTTTGAATATTGCCAATGAGCTTGCAGCGGCGGGCGTGAAGATTCTAGGCACGACTCCTGATGCCATAGACCTTGCCGAGGACAGAGACAGGTTCAGAAAGGTTATGGACAGGCTGGGCATTCCCATGCCTGAATCCGGTATGGCCAGCACGCTGGAGGAGTCCCTTCAAATTGCAGAGCGCATAGGTTATCCGCTTATGGTAAGGCCTTCCTATGTTCTCGGCGGACGCGGAATGGAAGTCGTCCATGACGAGGAAATGCTGAAATCCTATGTTTCGGCTGCCCGGGGTGTAACTCCTGAAAGGCCGATACTTATAGACAAGTTCCTGGAAAACGCCATAGAGGCCGAGGCCGATGCAATAGCCGACGGTAAAAGCGCATTCGTGCCGGCAGTTATGGAGCATATCGAGTTTGCAGGAGTCCATTCGGGAGACTCCGCATGCGTTATTCCTCCTATAAGCATCCCTCAGGAACACCTTGATACCATATATGAATACACCAGAAAAATAGCGGTAGAGCTCGGTGTGGTAGGTCTTATGAACATGCAGTATGCTATAGCCCATGACAAGGTCTATGTGCTTGAGGCAAATCCGAGGGCGTCCAGGACCGTTCCCCTCGTATCGAAGGTATGCAATATCCCGATGGCGAGAGTGGCAACCCAGATCATGCTTGGAAAGACTCTGAAGGATTTTGACCTGCATGACAGGAAATTCCCTCATTTCGGGGTGAAAGAGGCCGTATTCCCGTTCAACATGTTTCCCGAGGTTGACCCTATTTTAGGACCCGAGATGCGTTCCACCGGAGAGGTGCTTGGCATGGCAGGATCTTTCGGAGAAGCTTATTACAAGGCGCTTGAGGCCGCCGGTCAGACGCTGCCGATGGGAGGCACGGTTCTTATAACGGTATCCACCCTCGACAGACCGTATTTAGTCGATGTTGCCGGAATGTTTGATAAGCTAGGATTTAAAATACTGGCTACGGACGGCACCTGCAGGCTGCTGAATGAAAACGGCATAAAATCCGTTCCGGTCCTGAAACTGCACGAGGGAAGGCCTAATATACTCGATGCCATCATGAATAAAGAGATAAACCTGATCATCAACACCCCGATAGGGAAGCTGAGCACATATGACGATTCCTATATAAGGAAGGCCGCCATAAAGCATAAGATACCTTATATTACGACTCTGGCTGCAGCAACAGCCGCCGCAAGGGGGATTGAGGCCTGCAGAAAATCAAGGGGTGCAGTGAAGTCGATTCAGGAGTATCATAGGGAGATAAAATAGCTGTTAAGGTTTTAGCGGATAAGCTGATAAGCAGAAACTAGCTGTTAAGCTATTAAGCAAAAACTGTTTTAGCTTTTTCTTACAGCTTAATAGCTCATCAGCTTAACAGCTAAATAGCTTAACATCTGATATCTCATCAGAGGTGAATATGTCACTCTTTGCGGTAATCATGGCAGGCGGAAAGGGCGAGAGGCTCTGGCCCGTTTCAACACCCGCCATGCCAAAACAGCTTATTGCCTTTAATGGAAACAAGAGCCTTTTAAGGATGACCGTGGACAGGCTCCTTCCACTGACAAGCCCTGAGAAAATCTGCTGTGTTACGGGCAGGGATGTTGCAGCGGCGATTGCTTCAGACCTGTATGAAATTCCTGCCGGGAATATTCTAGTTGAGCCTTTTGGCAGAAACACCGCGCCGTGCGTGGCCTTTGCGGCTGCCTGGATAAAGAGGCTCGATCCGGATGCAGTGATGGCCATTTTCCCGTCCGACCATGATATCTCGGACAGCGATATGTTCAGAAGGGTTGTTTCATTCGGCGTCAATTGTCTTGATGACCAGCCGGAAATGCTTTTGACCATAGGCATTATGCCAACACATCCTGAAACGGGATATGGCTATATCTCTCCACAAAACACTCTAAAAGAGGACGGCGTGCTGAGCCTCCTGAAAGTCGGAAACTTTCATGAAAAACCAGATGCGGCAAGGGCCGAAGAGTATATCAGAAGGGGTTATTTATGGAACGCCGGCATGTTCATCTGGAAGGTTGGCACGATTCTAAGTGAACTTGAAAAGAATGCTCCGGGCCTGTACGAGAAAACGAGAGAGCTTATGGACTCGGGTTTCAGGGATGAAGACATCCTGAAATTCTATTCAGCCGCCGAATCTATTTCCATAGACTTCGCAATTATGGAAAAGTCTGAAAATGTAGGCGTTATTCCCGCCTCATTCGGCTGGAATGATGTTGGCTCATGGAGCGCTGTGACAAAACTTCTCGAAAAAGATGTTTGTCTGAACGCAATTCATGGAGATGCCTTTACTTATCAGTCATCGGACAATGTTATCTGGTCTACAGGGAAGAAAATCGTCCTTATCGGAATCGATGATATAGCCGTCGTTGAAGGAGAGGATGCCATTCTTGTCTCAAAAAAGTCGATGTCCCAGGATTTAAGCAAAGTGCTTCAACTCATGTCACGCAAGAAGGATTGAAGAAGATTTTCATCAGGGTGAAAGATGCATCAGGTTCAGGAAAAAGAATGCAGGAGATGTGGCAAATGCTGCGGAACCAGTATGTTCGCTTATGTTTCGGAAGATGATCTGAACAGGTGGAGAAGAGAGCGCAGGCAAGATCTCATCGATATTGCCGAAAACGGTGAAACCATATGGGCCGGAGACAGGATAATGACGTCAAACGGCGAGTATTTCAGGGAGTGTCAGTTCCTTAAAAGGACTGAAGACGGCTGTATCTGCATGATATACGAGACAAGGCCGGGCGTATGCGCTTCTTACTCCCCGGGTTCTTCACCTCTGTGCCCACAGTGGGACGGTTACTGAGGCCGGAGTTCCATCCACTTTTAAAAAACATATTTCGTCTAATCAATAATCAGACGGGAATCTCCTGAAGCATCTCTTATTATGCGCCAGTCCTTTTGGGTCAGGCTGTCAAGAAACCTTCTGTCGTGGCTTATGAGAAGCAGTCCGCATGGACATCCGGCAAGGGCATCCTCAAGGCATGTTATGGAAGGAAGGTCCATGTGGTTTGTGGGTTCATCCATTATTACAAGCCAGGGGTTCCGGGATATGCCTAGAGAAAGGAGTATTTTCCTTATTTCTCCCGGGCTGGGTTCGGTGCTTTCAAGAAGCCTTCCTGGCCTTGATCCGAGACAGCTCACAACGGTCATTACATGCCCCAGTTTTTCCTTAGGTAGTCTTTTGATCTCATCCATTATCCTGCCGGTATCTTTCAGGTCGATCTCCTGCGGGATGTAGGTGATCCTGTCTTCAGGAAGCCGGGCATATGAGATGACATGCCTTATCAAAGTGCTCTTGCCTGCGCCATTAAGGCCTGATACCGCAATCCTGTCATCGGGTCTCATGGCAAGGTCCGGAAAAAACAATTTCCTCCCTGCTCCAAGGGGCATTTCCCCGGAATTGATCCTGAAGAGGAAATCGCGCTCGCTTCTGTTACCCTCGATCCATATGCCCAGATCATAAGTCTTTTTAACTTTAATAGATTGTTCCAGTGTCTTTGCCTGTGTGATGCGCCCTTCAATCTGACGCAAAAGTTTTCCTGCAACGGCGTCCTTGCCCGTCACCCTTGCATGGTTGATTTTCGATTTTGCGTCATGGTCTTTCTTGGCTATCCCTTTCTTTGATCTTTTTCTGTCAGCAGAACGGGCCTCATTCATGCGCGATGAGGCTTCACGCTTGAGTTTTGCATATGCTTGTTTTGCAACCACCTTTTTCCTTAAGACTGTTTCGGCCTCCTTTTTTTCCTGCGCACTGGCAAATGAATAATTACCCGGCCTTATTATACATTTCGGGGGGTCGACAAAGAGACAGCGGGAGCACAGCTTATCGAGCAATTCCCTGTCGTGGCTTACTATAAGGCCTATGCCGCTGAATCCGGACAGGGACGATATGAGCATGGTTCTGGCTGCCATATCTATGTGGTTGGTCGGCTCGTCAAGCGCCAGGACATCAGGTTTTCGCCACAGGGCTTCCGCTATCTGAGCGCGTTTGCGCTCGCCGTGGCTGAACGTTTCCCAGCGTTCAGACCAGTCATTGCCTATCTCGAGGATGCGCCTTAAATTGCACGAATCACTGTCCGTTGAAATAATAAGCTCAGAAAGGCCAGGAGGTGCTTCATCAGTCCTCTGGGCGCAATAAACAGCAGTACCGGGTGAGACGATTTTTCCCTTCAGGGGCGTAAGTTTATTCGTTGCGAGTTTTAAAATGGTGCTTTTCCCGACACCATTTGCGCCGACGATACCAGTCCAGCCGGATTGGAAACTTGCAGACATGCCTGATATAAGCATGCCGGCAAGGGATTCATAGGTAAAGCTTACGTCATAAAAGCTTAAAAAATTTTCAGGCATTTCCTCTCTTAATTGAACTTGACCTGCGGTACCGCCTTCTCAGCCTCCGGAATGTCGAAATACTCTGCCTCTTTCACGTTTGCCCATCCGGCGAAAAAGCGTCCCAGGAAGGATTTAACATATGTATTGAGAGCTCTCACTGTATCGTTATAGCGCTTTCTTTCGACTGAAATTCGGTTTTCAGTGCCTTCGAGACTGTCCTGGAGCTTGAGGAACGATTCGTTTGCCTTGAGCTCGGGGTAGCGCTCCTGCAGCATAAGGAGCCTGGAAATTGCACCTTCGAAATCGCCTGCTGCCTTTGCCTTTTCGTTTATGCTCTGCGCCGAGAAATAGGATTTGCGGGCATTCGCCAACGATTCGAACACGCCTTTTTCATATGCTGCATAGCCTTTTACCGTTTCAAGAAGGTTGGGGATAAGGTCGAAACGGCGCTTGAGTTGGGTTTCAACCTGGGCCCACTGCGCCTTAACCGCTTCATTCAGGCTGATTGCCTTATTGTACTGAGAGATGCAGTATCCGCCTATTATTACAACAAATCC
This sequence comes from uncultured Bacteriovoracaceae bacterium, assembly GCA_964400685.1. Classification (GTDB taxonomy): domain Bacteria; phylum Desulfobacterota; class Desulfomonilia; order UBA1062; family UBA1062; genus DATCTV01. The sequence goes on from CAYNVT010000107.1 coordinate 10,463, forward strand.
TATGATTATTCCGACAACGATCAATGTCTTTTTCATTTATCCTCCAGTCACAGTGCGTGATAACTTCGCATACCTTTGTCGCTTCTTGCCTCGTCATTGCGGCATACGCTGAAAGTATGCCTCATTCCTCGCCCTCGTCGCTTCGCGGTATGCTTTGTTCTAACGCCCTGTATATTCATTTTTATAAATCCTCATTGCTTCTTCTGCATCATCTTGAATGCAAAACGGAATTGTTTTATTCAAAATTATCTTACCAGCCGCCGGATGCACCTCCGCCGCCGAAGCTTCCGCCGCCTCCGCTGAATCCACCGCCAAAGCCGCCTCCGCCGCCGAAACCGCCGCCTCCAATCCAGATACCTCCGGGGCGTCTGCCGAATGTTCGCCGCCTAAAAGGTGAAAGAAACCTGCTGAGAACAATGATAGCTATAAAAATTAGAAAGATTGTCGAGAAACCTGAATTTTTATTGCGCTTGGCCGGGACTGCGGGTGAGGCCCCTTCAACCTCGGTGCCGTAGGCCTTTGCCACTGTGCCGATTACGGCGTTTGCCGCATCGTTGATTCCGCCGGAGAAGTCGCCCTGCCTGAATTTAGGCACCATGTACTGTCTGCCGATCGTACCGGCAAGGCTGTCGGGCAGTACTGATTCAAGGCCGTATCCCACCTCGATGCGGTATTTTTTATCATTCACTGCGACTACAAAGAGAATGCCGTTGTCCTTGCCTTTTTGCCCTATGCCCCAGGCCTGTGCGCGTTCGATGGAATATTCTTCTATGGGGATTCCGTCAGTGGACGGCACGGTAAGCACGACCATCTGTATTCCGGTTTTCTGATCAAGAGCTTTAAGCCTTGAAGAAAGCCCGGCCTTAGTAGAGGCGTCTATTATACCGGCCCTGTCTTCAACATAGTCCGCAGGAGGGCCTTCGACAGCCAGAACCTTGACCGCTGCTGATAAGATAAACAGCAGGGAAAAGGCAATCAGGAGTGAAGACTTTCTAGCATGCGGTTTCATCAACAATAAGAGACAGCTCATGTGTCAGGTCATAAACTTTTTTGAAAAGCGGACGAAGATATTCATTTTTCAGGGCAGGTTTTTTCTGTGAGCGTATTGTTTGAATCTGTCTCATGCAGTCGAGGTTGACCCTGCATTGTGATTCTATCGCACTCAAGACAGATGCCCTGTCAACCGGCACTGTACCTCCCTCCATGAAAAGGATCGCCCTGAAGAGAGGATAAAAACCCGATGATGACTGCATTATCAGGCCCAGCAGCAGTTCTTTATCACCGGAGGCGGATATATAACCCCTGCTCAGCTGGACTAGTCTCGCCTTCAATTCTCTTTCGCATTGAAGCCTGAGCATGGGCTTTTCTATATTAATTCCGGAAAAGATTTCAGGGCCGTAAATCGTTTTGTGGATGAGTTTCATTTCCAGGAACTCTATCGGAAAAACATCAACGGAGCGTCCAAGATATTCGTTTGTTATTACGAGAGGTGCACGCACATTTTTCCTGCCGTACTTTTTTCCGAACCCGGCAAGCGAATCAAGAAAATCCTGGCCAAGATTCTTCATCACGATTACAGGATTGATGTCGGATATTCCCGGTATATAGTCCAGGGTAATAATGCTGCCTGCAAGGACTATCGATTCGAGGTCACTACCCGCAGATGCGATAATGTCATCAGCAAAATCCCTGACAACGGGTAGAGCGTCAACGGGAAGGCCTTCAAGATTCAACGTTTTCTTATCAATCATATCATAGCAATTTATCACGGGATGGTCATCTTATCCATAATAAAACAATGTTCAACTTTTCCAAAGAATGCTTGACACATGATAAATATCTCTTCAAAAGGAAATCATGGTTATCGGGAAAGGATTGATGGATGCTTTTCTGACAAATGAAGATATTGAGGATTTTCTTCAGCAGGCTTTCATCAAGTGGGATATGACAGGGCAGAAGGTGCTTGTTATCGTCCCTGATTCAACCCGGACACTGCCAATGCCTCTTTTCTTCAGGCTTATCCATGAAGGGCTTGCAGGAAAGGCGAAATCGATAGATTATCTGATTTCATCGGGCACTTATGCCCCCATGTCAAATGAAGATATAGACAAACACTTCGGCATCACGCCAAGACAGCTTGCGGGAGGCATTTACAAGGATGTGAACATATTCACTCACCAGTGGAACCTTCCTGAAAATTATGCAACACTTGGTACAATCAGCGAAGAAGAAACAGACAGCCTTACATCGGGGATGCTCAAGGCGGAACTTCCTGTGCGGCTGAACCGGAAGGTGCTCAATTATGACATGATCATAGTCCTCAGTCCTGTCTCACCCCATGAACTTGCAGGGTTTTCCGGCGGAAACAAGTATTTTTTTTCCGGAACCGGCAGCCCCGAGGTAATGAATTATATAAGCTGGCTTGGAGCGCTGCATATGAGGCTCGATATTCTAGGGGTAAGAGACACATCGGTCAGGAGGATAATCGACAGGGCAGCCTCATTCATTCCTGCATCCAGACTGTATATCTGCCCGGTGGTCAGGGAATACGGGGTGAGCGGTCTTTTTATAGGCGAGCATGATGAAGCATGGACAAAAGCGGTTGAGCTGTCCTCCCGGGTGCATATCGTATATTCGGATAAGAGATATTCAAAAGTGATTGCAGTACTGCCCAAAAGCTATCCGGATCTATGGGTCGGTGTGAAAGGCCTTCAGAAGGTTGAACAGATCGTAAAGGATGATGGTGAATTGATAATCTATGCCCCGCATGTGAGGGGGCTATCTTTTGCGCATGGCATGCTCATGGAGAAGATAGGTTATCATGTGAGGGATTTTTTCCTGAAGAAGTGGGATTATTACAAAGGCTACCCGATGATGGTCCTGGCGCATTCGACACTTCTGAAGCCTGATGGAACGTATGTTGATGGTAAGGAGCATCCCCGTATAAACGCTACCCTGGCAACGGGGATACACCCTCGGGTCTGCAGAAAGATTAATGTGAACTATTTTAATCCGCTGGAGATAAATCCCAGAAATTCTACGGGGGAACAAATCGAGGATATGCTGATAGTTCAAAACGCGGGAGAGACTTTATACAGATTCAGGGATAATCTTTAAAAACAGGGGGCCGGAAATGAAAACAGGAACATGGCTTCTATCTCTGATGATTATACTTTTAAGTGCTGTTTCTGCCGGCGGGGTTAATTTCACACCCAGGGAGATATATTCAAGAGACGCACCGGCGGTTGTTTTCATCTCTGCATTTGATCAGGGGTCCCGGACGGGCAGTGCCGGCACGGGCTCAATCATAACACCTGAAGGGCTGGTGCTCACTAACAGTCATGTCATAACAAATGCAAAGACAAAAAATCCTTACAGCACCATCGTGGTCTGCCTGAAGCCTGCAAGGCTTTCGGGTGATTCAAATGACGACCTCAAACAGTGCCTTTCGGCGCGTGTGGTTTCAAGGGATGCCGAGATCGACCTGGCCGTACTCAAACTTGAAAATGTTCAGGGAATTCTGCCGGCAATACCGATCGGCGATGCGGGGACTGTTTCAATAGGCGACCCTGTTGCCGCAATCGGTCATCCTGAAGGAGGCGGCTTGTGGATACTCACCACAGGCGCCATATCCGGCGTGAAGAAAATCGGACCGCAAGATGTCTTTCAGACAGAGGCCAGCATAAACCGGGGCAATTCCGGAGGGCCCCTTATCGATGCATCAGGGAACATGATAGGCATAAATACTAGCATGTCACGCATGTCGGCTGACAACATTCCCATAGTGGGCGTAAACTTTGCAGTAAAAAGCACTCAGGTTAAAAAATGGCTTGATTCTCAGGGCATCAATATAGCTATCCGGTCAGCGCCTGCAGCGGATACAAAAGAGAACATAACCCTTGCCCCTGTTCAGAAGGAAAAAGCCGGAATGCCTGAGGAACCTGCTTCTCCTCAGATTGAAGAAAAAAATACATTGCCGGCAGAGGAATTAAAGCCCGTACCCGAGATTGGTAAAGAGCCCAATACTAATCAGGACAAAACGAAAAAAAGAAAATCTGCATCGAAAAAAGAACCAGAGGCCATAGACGATACAAGCACGACTGGCTCGGAAGAGGAACTCAGGGAATTCAAAGGCCCTGGCGGAGAGGTCATGTACGGAATACCTGAAGGAAAATTCAACCTGAACGATACGACCGGTATGCTGTATGACCGGACCAAAAAGAAAGCGCAGATGGCCTTTGAAGAACTCGACGAGGCTGAATAGCTTTGATGCGGAACCGGGACCATTTTTTGTGCCCGGTCTGTCATAAAAAATTTAAAAAAAGTTACATCTGCATGAAATAAATAAAACAGGGAGGCCTTTCTTTATGAAAAAGA
>CAYNVT010000108.1:0-14734 GCA_964400685.1 uncultured Bacteriovoracaceae bacterium
TACAGCAAACTCGGCTATGAAACTATGGCCGGCGTCACTATGATCCTGTCGTTCTGATTAAGGATGAGGCTGTATTACAGAATATCATATTATAAAAAACGGTTTTGATAATTAACAACCGGGTGGGGCAAATATGCCTGTCCCATCCGGAGTATATAAATGATGTTTTAGTAAAATGTTCCGTCAACAGCAGTTACAGAGTGGAAAAAGTCTGAGCAATTTCAAGGCTCAGCTTTCCGAGGGCACTGCTCATGCCTGCCACATAATCAGTATAATCATGTCCCTTCAAATCTTCGGTAATTATTGTTTTCTTAACAAGTATGGTTTTTTTCGTATCATTTTCCATGATTATCCAGCCGGCCTTTAATGTTATGCTTTTGCCAAGCGTACCATCAAACTGCTGGATATCAACAATAAGCTGGTATGAAGAAGGGACCCTCCGGCCAAGCTCATATGGTATAACAGTCATTGAAGGGAGAAGGGTTGCCATGTTATCAGTCAGGGTTCTTGCGAGGTTGTCATTCAGGCTGCCCGCCCACCTGTCATATTCTGATATGATGACGGCGTTATTGCCAGATAATGTGGCAATCTGTGGCCTGTTCAGGACAACCGGGATGGTTACAGGTCCTACACTGACGGTTGTATTCTGAGCAGGTGGATTCAAGGCCTGGATGCCTTCTGCCGAAGAGGGGCTGAGCCTGTAGAATCTTGAGGGCTGTGAAAAGCTGCATCCTGAAATACTGTAAAGAAACAGGATCAGAAGGATAAAAGAAAATTTCTTCATTTGCCTTCTCCTTTTAATTTCTCTTTGCCTCTAAGGAGCGATTCCGGGTGACGCTCGAGATAATCAATCAGGGATCTCATGGATGCGGCTATTTCACTGAATTCTCTCAGGGTGTCTTCGGCCTGATAGGATACCTCTGTGTTTTCGGACATAAATCTGTTTATTGTTGCAAGGCTGTCGTCTACTTTTTTCAGTGTGTCCTGAGCCTTTTCTATTGTCTTTTTTGCATCAGCAGCAATCTGGCCCGGTGCCCCATCCTCCATGGCTAGCGTCTTCTGAGCCTGTATCATCGTCTGGCGGGCGGCCTCAGAGGTTTCCTGAATGTCTTCAAGGAGCGGGACTATCTGGGAATCCATTTTCTCGAGAAGTTCATGCGCAGACTTGCCGGCAGCGACATATGACCTCAGCCCTTCCTGTGTTTCGGGGGAATTTATGAAGTTTTCGATTCCGTCTATGGTCTTTATGAGCTTTTTAGCAGTCTGTTTAAGGTTGAGGTCCTGAATCGCCTGTGTGAACTGTTCAAGCTGCGTCGGTATTGTCGGGATCTCTTCATATTCTTTAAGATACCTGTGATATACAGGCTTCATATCAGGGAAGAAATCCAGGATGATTATAAGCTGGGATGTGACGATGCTCTGCATAGTAAGCTGCGCCTTAAGGCCTTTATTGATGAATAATGAAATCTCATCAGGGGTTCCCATGATTTTCTTCATTGTATCCAGGCTTGTGACAGAGTCAGGTTCAAGTTCGACGATTACGACACTGTGAAGCGCCTGATCATTCTTTGTGTAGAATAGTTTAATGCTTTTTACTGACCCAACCTGTACCCCCTTGTAGTATACCCCTGCCCCGGGGTTGAGCCCCCGGATCGACTCGTCGAAATACAGAGCATAGGGATAACTGCGTTTGAAAAATCTACCCCCTGATAATATGATGACTGTTACAAGCATCAGGCCTATCGCACCCACAACAAACAGTCCGATCAGTTTAAAGTTTGCCCTTTTGCTCATGATAATACTCCTTTTATAATGTGGCATTCACTGTATGTTCTCACACATCACCTCTGAAATGGCCATGCTTTCGGCTCTTGTCAGGAAACTTCTTACAGTGAGATTTGACGATTCCTTAAGTAATTTTTTAGGGTCTCCCCGGGCGATAATGGTCTTTGTGGTTGCATCAAGAAATATTGAATTGGTTCCTATAGTAAGTATGCTCGAGAGTTCGTGCGTTACTACTACGATTGTCGTACCGAGACTGTCTCTTATCTGTAATATCAGCTCATCCAGCAGCCTTGAACTTACAGGATCGAGTCCTGCAGAAGGCTCATCAAAAAAAAGAATCTGAGGGTCCAGCGCCATTGCCCGGGCAAGTCCGGCGCGTTTTTTCATGCCCCCGCTGATCTCGCTTGGATAATATTCTCCAAATCCCTTGAGTCCCACCAGCGCAAGTTTAAGTGCAGCAATTTCATTTATTTCTCTTTTAGTGAGATGAGTATACTCCTCCAATGGTAATGCGATGTTTTCCGCGAGCGTCATTGAACTCCAGAGCGCACTGCTCTGGTATAGAATTCCGAAGGATTTCATTATGCTTTCCTGTACGTCGGGATCGCTTTTATAGAAATCGATACCATTATAATAGATTTTCCCTATTTCCGGTGCTCTCAGGCCTATCATATACTTCAGCAGAGTGCTTTTCCCGCATCCGCTGCCTCCCATTATTATAAATATGTCGCCCCTGCCGACTGTGAAATTAAGGTTGCTCTGAAGCACATAATCCCCATAAGCCATTGTAAGATCTTCAACCCTAATGTGTTCCATTGAATTTTCAGGCTGCATTATCATATCCCCAGAACCGCACATATGTAGGTGATGAAAGCGGTTGCAATGACTATGCTAACAATACCCGTTACGACAGCCGAGGTTGTTGATTTACCGACGGATGCAGCGCTCCTTTCGCAGTGAAGACCTTTGTAGCATCCTGTTGTAGCTATGAGAAATCCGAACACGGTGCTCATGATAAGACCTATCCACAAGTCCTTGAACCTGATGGCGTTGACGGTCTGGTTGTAGTATGTTGTAAAACTGATGTCAAACATCGTGGTCCCGACAATAAATCCGCCAAGTATTCCGATGATATTTGCATAAAGTGATAAAAGAGGCATTGCTATCGTGAGCGCGATAACCCTAGGCAGAACAAGAAATTCTACCGGAGATATCCCAAGCGTTCTTAAGGCGTCGATTTCTTCATTGGTTTCCATTGTACCAAGATGCGCGGCATATGAGGCACCTGTCCTGCCTGCCATTATTATCCCGGTCATTATTGCACCCATTGAACGGACAATTCCGATGCCCACCAGGTTTGCGATGTATATCTGAGCCCCGAACAATTGCAGCTGAATTGATCCCACAAATGCCAGAATAAGACCTATGAGAAGGCTTATGAGAGATACTATCGGCAGTGCGTCTATGCTGCATTCCTGAATAATAACAAAAAAATCCCTGGCCCTGAAACGGGCCATGCCTGCAAAGAATCTGCCGAATGAAACTATAAGCTCTCCTGTGAAGATAAAGAAATCACCAATTGAGCTCCAAAATCCATAGGACTTATTCCCTAATAGCTCCAGAAAAGGAATTTTAATACTGATATGCCTTGTGCCAGGTTTCTCGGGAATTGCCAATGCAAGCTTTATCAGTCCTGAGATTTCAGGCGGTAGGTCGTTCTGATCGGATTTGATTCCCAGGTTGCGGGCATATTCAAGGATATTTATTATAAAGACTATCAAGGCGCTGTCCCATCCTGTAATTCCGGACAAGTCCAGTTTAAGACTAGAAACGGGATTATGCTCATCGAGGCTCACTGTCACCAGAGACGAATCGGGAATCCCTGAAGCGCTCTTCCATTCACCTGATAGAGATAAAATAATGGCATTATCAGGAAGTTTTCTGATTTCGTAATTATTTTTCTCATTCATTATAAACTTACATCGACGTTTTATTTCCGGAATATTAGCGCCATGTGGAAAATAATTATACAAATTATAGCAAATTAGATATTTTGGTTTGCAAAACTGCATAGAGTAATGTAAAATATATTCATAAATATTCAGGAATTTCGAGCCTGAGGAATAAGGCTCATACTATTTTTGAGGAGGTGATACATCAGGACGAATGTCTGTATTACCTTTTAATAAAATATGAATAATTAACTTAATTAATTAGTAAAAACATATGAGGAGGATGATATGATACGAAAACTTGGGGTTGTATTTATCATTTCGTTTTTATTGGTAACAGCAGGCTGCAGAATATCCGGCAGGGTCCTGCAGGATGACGGGAGCGGCAATCTGGTCGGCATTGAAGGAATTACGGTTACATTATCCGGCAATGTGCCCCTTACCACTATTACCAATTCATCAGGGTATTATGAGTTCAACAATATGAAAATCATGAGCAACTCATATCATGTTGAACCAATGTCCGACACTTTAAGATTCAATCCGAAAAGCCAAACAGTGGCGGTCAAATTTGCCAATATCACCAATGTCGATTTCGCTGTGGTAAAGGGTGCACTGGAAACATATCGCAAGGCAATTCCAATTAGAGCCGGAGCTGGAGCCGGAACAGGCTATCAGGTAAAAATCAAGGTTGGCCAGTCGGTATCATCACTGAATTATAATTTTCATCTTGGAGGCAAGTGCAAGACCGATTTCAGCGATATCAGGTTTACATCAAGCGACGGGAAGACGATGCTCGGCTACTGGATAGAATCTATATCGGGTTCATCTCCGAACAGGACTGCGACAATCTGGGTCAAAGTGTTGGATAATCTCGATGCCGATACCAATATCTACATATATTATGGTGATATCCAGGCTGCGAGCGCTTCAAACGGCAACAATACATTCGATTTTTACGATGGTTTCGAATCATCATTCGATACAGGCACAGCCGCAGTCGCTAATGCGGCGACCTGGCAAAACACTCCGACTTACGATGGTTCGGGACAGACCATCCATCCGGATGTTATTTACATTCCTGGCGGTTTTGCCGGCTACACGTACTGGATGGCTACAACTCCTTATCCGGGCGGAAACGACGACTATGAGAATCCGTCTCTTCTTGCAAGCCATGACGGTGTAAACTGGGCTGCACCTGCCGGTTTGGCAAATCCGCTTGTCGGCATGCCTGCCTGCGATCATAACAATGATGCGGATCTTATATACAATACAAACACAAATGAATTGTGGGTATACTATCAGGAAACCAGAAGATCATCTGCAGGCTGCGGATCGTTAAACCGCAATTACGTAAAACTGATCAAAGTCACAGCCGGCATGAGCGTTAGCGCACCGATAACACTTATTGACCAGGACCTAAGCGCCCCCGGGGCATCGCTCTATCTGTCTCCTGCAGTAGTTCAGGTCGATGCTTCTCATTTTTATCTCTGGCTTAATAACGCCAGCGGTCAGGTATTTGTATCCGAATCCTTTGACGGAATAAACTGGGGAGTTTTTCAAACTGTCAATCTGGGTGATACCTCATGGCATTTGAATGTAACATACGTACCTGAAAAGGGTGAATACTGGATGTTCTATATGCCGGCTTACGGCTGCACGACATTGAACTGGGCTGTAAGTGATGATGGTATCAACTGGACACCCTACAAGAACAAAGGAGTCATCGCCGCTTCGACAGGCTGGGACAGCGTTATTTACAGAGGCACAGTAATTTACAATGCGGCAACAGACCTGCTGAAAATATGGTACAGTACTAATACAGGCTCAAACCATACGGGCTACGTAACAACAGATTACTCCAACATGCTTGATCTCATTGCGATATCAGCATTTGACGGATGGAATGTCTACCAGACCGGCGGCTCATGGTCTACATCCAACGACAGATTCAAACGCGGCAGTAAGAGCGGCAAACTTGTCCAGACTTCAACCGGTTCAAAGCAGATTGTTTACAAGCCGTTCAGCACGGCGATGAGCAACTTCATCCTCGAATGGGACTTCTATGATGACATGGATGATACGGCATTCAAGCTTGTAAGAATGAACGGCAGTTCGACATTGTCCAACCAGACGGGTCTGGGTGTATATACTGCAAGTTCAGCCAGCAATTATGCATACCATATCAACGGCTACACATACACTGCAACAAGCATTGCGCGTACAAGCGGTTGGCATACACTCGGGATGAAGCTTAAATCCGATAAATCGACCACATTCATAATTGACGACAACAGTGTGGCTGGGCCAATTACAGGTCCGGTAGCAAACTGCGGATCGGTATCTGTTGAAGGATACCATGGAAGTGCCCCAGGATACACCACAACCACATTTTATATTGATGATATAAGGGTTCGCAAGGCAGCTGATACTGAACCTTCTCTGGGTGTGGCAGGTTCCGAAACAGAAGGTTCCTGGGATATCTATTAGGATAAAAATTAACATTTAACCTTAAGCCGGTAGCGCCTTCATTGACTGCTGCCGGCTTAAGGGACTTTAATGAGGAGCGACACATGATAAAAAAATTCATCCTGGGTTTGGTTCTGGTATCGCTCGTTGTATTATCGGGCTGCAAGATTTCGGGCAGCATTACGGACGATGGTGTGGGATTGAAAGGCATCAGGGTTGATATTGCAGGCAATGTTCCGATGACTGTTTATACAGACGATAATGGTTATTATGAATTTAGTAATGCTTTGATTGTAAACCGCGAATATACAATCACTCCCTCCTCTGATCTGTATAACTTCGACCCGATCGGCAGAGATGTGAAAGTTGGTTTTGCGAATGTAAAAAATATCGATTTCAAAGTTGTTAAAGGTGTCATAGAAACATACCGCAAGAAGATAAACATATCAGCAGGCAACGGGACCGGAACGGATTATCAGGTTAGAATCAGGGTTGGCCAGTCTGCAGGATCAATTAATTATGATGTTCAGCTGGATGATAAATGCCAGCCTGATTTTGACGATATAAGGTTTACTTCAAACGATGGAACAACATTGCTTGGTCATTGGCTGGAATCTGTATCGGGCACGACTCCTGATTCGACCGCAATATTCTGGGTTAAAGTTAAAGCTGACCTTAATACAGCACAGAGTATTTATATCTATTATGGGAATTCAAAAGCAGCATCAGGATCGAGCGGCAATGATACATTCGATTTCTATGATGATTTTGAAAAGCCATTCACCACTACGGCAGGCGCCCTTGATAACGCCGTTACATGGCAGATAACGCCGACATACGACGGCTCGGGTCAGACAGTCCATCCAGACGTTGTCTATATGCCAGATGGCTGGAACGGCTATAAATACTGGATGGTGACGACCCCTTATGCAAATTCCAATGATCAGGTTGAGAATCCTTCAATACTTGTAAGCAACAACGGTTCGACATGGAGCGTTCCTGAGGGATTGAGCAATCCACTTATCGGCGCGCCGCCCTGTGACCATAACTGTGATGGGGATATCATCTATAATACAAATACAAATGAGATGTGGGTGTATTATATTGACACACGAAGATCAGGACAATGCGGCGGTCATGAAGGTCAGCCGTATTATAACCATAACTATTTGCAGTTATTCAAATCATCCGACGGTATCAACTGGACAGGCCCGATTACTTTAATTGATTGGAACCTCGGTTCTGATAAATTTTATCTTTCTCCGGCAATTGTCCAGGTCGATTCGTCTCACTTTTATATGTGGATGACAGATACCAGCCAGAATATCTATGTATTTGAATCCATTGACGGTATGAACTGGGGCCTGCCTCAGTTGATAAATTATGCAGAACATGCCTGGCACTTGAATGTGGAGTACATTCCTTCCAAGGCCGAGTTCTGGATGATTACGCTTGACGAATACTCCGGCGGAAATATCGCCTGGGCAATAAGCATGGATGGTCTGAACTGGCAGAATTTTCCGAACCGCAGAATAATGATACCTGCTCCCGGCGCCTGGGACAATACTCTATACCGGAGCTGTTTTGTCTATCATGAAGACACTGACCTCCTCGAGATCTGGTACAGCGCTAACAGGAGCGGGATATGGCATACAGGTTTCGTGGACACAAACTATTCAGACCTGCTCTCCCTCTTGGAAACAAGCGTTTATTCAGACTGGAAACTTATAAGGACCGGTGGGACATGGTCAACTTCAGACTATCCGAAAAGGGGAAAAATGAGCGGCAAACTTGTCCAGTCAAGCACTTCAAGTCATCAGATAGTCCTTAAGGATATACCTGAAACGATAAACTTTATAGCTGAATGGGATATGTATGACGATCTTGACACTTCGGCTTTCAAGATTGTGAGAATAAACAACAGCAAACCCGGATCCCAGACGGGTATTGGGGTATGGACCGGAAGTTCGTCAGCTTATTATTCGTTCCATAACAAATCATATGTATATACGGTGACAGATGTTCCCAGATCATCGGGCTGGCATAAATTCGGCATAAAATTGTCATCGGCATCAACGGCGGAGTATTATATCGATGGTGCTTATTCAGGTTCATCGGGTGGCTTGTTTGACAAATGCCTGTCTCTTTCTGTCGAAGGTTATTCAGGTGGCACCAACACATTCTATGTTGATGACTTAAGGTTCAGAAAGTCTGCTGTAAGCGAGCCCGGAGTAAGCTCATCAGAAGCTTATGAGCAGGGTTCCTGGGATTTGTTCTGAAGCATTAAACAGGATCTCCTTAAAGGCCGCCGGCTTGCTTAATATCAACCGGCGGCCTTTTTATTCTAAAAATATCTATTATATTATCCGATAAGAGATTACTATAATAGTGAGTTTGTTTAAATTAAGACGAAGGATATTGATGCCGGAGGCTTTTTGATGGAACTTGTTTTACTGCTGATAGCTGTTCCATTAGTATCGGCTGTTCTTGTGGCTGTATTTCCAGTCTGGTCGATAAGGAATATTATTATCAGGGTGTCTTTTGTCTTAATGAGTGCTGTTTCCATATATTTGCTTGTAACAATGCTGAAAAGTGATGCGGTCTATTTTACTTTCAATTCGCATCTGATAAGCAAAACCATGTTTGTAGTCGAGGCGGCAATTACAGTCTTTATAATTTATCTGGGGATTAAATACAGAAAATTTCTTGCGATTATTTTTGTCATCATCCAGTTTTCTCTGCTGGCGTATTATGAATACAAATTTCCGGGTCATTCAGATACCCTGCCGAGTTTGTTTATCGATAAATTTTCAGTTATAATGGCGCTTATAATTGGCATAATCGGAGGCCTGATATGTATCTACTCAATAGGGTATATGAGAGATTATCATGCCCGCCACACGGAGATTAAAGACAGACAACCGGTTTTTTTCTTCATCGTATATGTATTCCTTGCGGCAATGTTCGGCATAGTGTTTTTAAATAAACTGCCATGGCTCTTTTTCTGCTGGGAGATTACTACTTTATGCTCATTCCTGTTGATCGGATATAGCAGGACGAAAGAGGCAACCGATAATGCATTCCTTGCGCTCACCATGAACCTTGCTGGAGGTGTAGCATTTGCTTTTGCAATAGTATGGCTGGCTTCATCAGGAGCTGATGCATGCCTCAGTGAGCTTATTAAATCCCCTAAAGGCACTGTCATGATACCGGTTGCACTGATATGTTTTGCGGGTATAACGAAATCAGCCCAACTGCCGTTTTCTTCATGGCTTCTTGGAGCGATGGTAGCTCCAACCCCGACATCCGCGCTTCTACATTCGAGTACAATGGTAAAGGCCGGCGTTTATATAATCATCAGGCTGTGCCCTCAGTTAAACCATACCCTCACAGGCAGCATGGTATCTTTAATAGGGGCTGTCACATTCCTTTTCGGTGCCTTTATTGCCGTATCACAATCAAATGCCAAGAAGATTCTTGCATGGTCAACGATTTCAAACCTTGGATTGATCGTGGCCTGCGCCGGAATCGGCACATGGGAAACAGTTTGGGCTGCCATTTTTCTTATAATATTCCATGCTGTTGCAAAGTCCTTGATGTTCCTTTGCGTAGGTACTGTCGAAAACAGGATAGGCAGCCGCGATCTTGAGGATATGGATAACATAATAGTCAGACTGCCAAAACTTGCAGTGATGATGATAATCGGCATAAGCGGCATGTTCGTTGCCCCTTTTGGAATGCTCATCAGCAAGTGGGCTGCAATAAGGGCGTTTATTGATGCTCATCGTATATTGAGTCCTATTCTTCTTATCATACTTGCATATGGCAGCGCCGTAACCGTCCTGTTCTGGTCGAAGTGGATCGGTAAAATGACATCTGCATACACGCACAGGACGGCAAGAGATCCGATGGAAGATGAGATTTCAAATGACGAAACTTTTTCCCAGTGGGTTCATGCCATATTGACAGTATGTGTGTGCATAATGTTTCCGCTTATCTCAATGGCGCTGGTAGAACCTTATATCCTGAGCATATTCGGTCACACTTTTGACATAAGCCGAAGCAATTTTGTCATTACCGGCATAATGGTTGCGCTTGTAATACTTCTGCCCGCCATCTCAGTGCCAAGGCATAGGAGCCATTTCAGGTATGCAGATCCTTATATGTCCGGCCGGAATGAATATACAGGCAGAATTTTTGAAGGATCGATGGACATAAAGAAACAGCTGGAGCTCAGGAACTATTATCTCGGAAGGATATTTGGCGAGAAAAAGATCGAGAAGATAGGGACTGTCCTCGGGGCATGCCTGATTGTCCTTATGTTTGGGGTGAGCCTGATATGAAACACTTCATGATAGCGATTGCATATGTCATTCTGGCCCCGTTTATCGGGGGACTTCTGTTCGGAATTGACAGAAAAATAACGGCCAGAATGCAGAGAAGGGTAGGCCCGCCGTTACTGCAGCCGTTTTATGATGTCCTGAAGCTCCTCATGAAAGACGTACAGGTAGTAAACAGGCTTCAAATACCTGCGATCCTGTGTCACCTGGTGTTTACAATAATAACCGGCTTTCTTTTCTTTGAAGGCAGTGATATCCTTCTGACCATATTTGTACTCACTCTCTCAGCCGTTTTTCTTATTATAGGTGCCTATTCTTCTAGTTCACCATTCAGTTTTCTGGGTGCAGAAAGGGAGCTGATTTTAATGACTGCATACGAACCTATGGTGCTGCTGACACTCATCGGCATCTATATTGTTGCAGGAAGCTTCAGCCTTTATGGAATAATTAATACAGGCATTCCTATTATAGTATATCTTCCGGGTATTTTTATCGGCTTTGTATATATTCTTACGATGAAACTGAGGAAATCCCCTTTTGACATATCGGCATCGCACCATGCGCATCAGGAAATTGTAAAGGGTCTTACTTCTGATTTTTCCGGCTTGACCCTTGCCATGATTGAAGTGGCGCACTGGTATGAAACTGTTTTTCTGCTTGGACTGGTATATGTATTTTTCGCGTTCAATCCATTAACCGGAATACTGGCTGCTGTTTCAGCTTACTTTCTTGAGATACTTATCGACAATACCTTTGCCAGGTTCAAATGGGACAAGATTCTTAATGAGGCGTGGCTGGTCGCTCTGATTCTGGGCGGTGGTAACATTGTAGCACTATATATAATCATGAGAGGTTGAGATGTCTTTTTTTACAAGATCACCATGGATACTTCATTATGACGGGTCCAGTTGCAATGGATGCGACATAGAGGTGCTTGCATGCCTGACGCCGTTATATGACATTGAAAGGTTCGGCATCATCAATACCGGAAACCCGAAGCACGCAGATATTTTTCTTTTAACCGGATCGGTAAATTTTCAGAATATAGATATAATAAAAAACCTGTATTCTCAGATTACGGACCCCAAGGTCGTTGTCGCTGTCGGTATTTGTGCCTGTTCAGGCGGTATTTTCGCCGAGTGCTATAATGTACTGGGAGGGGCTGACAAGGTGATACCGGTAGATGTGTATGTGCAGGGATGTGCCGCAAGGCCCGAGGCAATTATTGACGGTGTGGTGAAGGCGCTCGGCATCCTGGATATTCGCTATAAGGATTTAAAGAAGAAAAAGGCGGCTTGAAATGTCAGCTGATAAAAAGATTATCGAGATAGAAATCGGAGCATTGATTGATAATGTCGGCATTATGAAGAAAGCAGGTTCACGCCTGGTACAGATATGCTGCGTGAGGGAGCCCGCAGATAAGGGTCAGGTAACTCATTTCGAGTTGCATTACACGTTTGACAACAAATACCAACTGGCCAGTTACAAGGTAACAATTGATCCTGAAGCCGAAATCCCCAGCATAACAGGGATATATTCCAGCGCCTTTCTTTATGAAAATGAAATGCATGATCTTTTCGGTATAAAAATTATGGATATCAATATCGATTATAAGGGTACTTTTTACAAACTGGCCAGGCCGAGACCTTTCAATCCGGAGCCCGATAAACAAAATGAAGTGACGGAAAAGGCGGAGTGAGCAGATGGAAAACAAAGCTGATATAAAACGTACAACCATTCCATTCGGCCCTCAGCACCCGGTACTCCCCGAGCCGATTCATTTCGACTTTGTCCTCGACGATGAGACTGTAATCGATATTATTCCTTCAATTGGCTATATTCACCGCGGACTGGAAATGCTTGTTCAAAAAAGAGAATACACGGAATTTGTATATGTGGCGGAACGCATATGCGGGATCTGCAGCTTTATACACGGGATGGGGTATTGTGAGGCGATAGAAGAAATAATGAAAGTTGAAATTCCTCCCAGGGCAAAATATCTCAGGGTTATTTGGGGGGAACTCTCAAGAATCCACAGTCATCTGCTGTGGCTTGGCCTTGCTGCGGATGCATTCGGATTTGAAAACCTTTTCATGCAGGCATGGCGCGCACGTGAGACCATACTTGATATTGTTGAAGAAACAACAGGAGGACGCGTTATTTTCGGGGCATGCAAAATAGGCGGTGTGAGAAGAGATATCGATGTTGACGTGCTTAAAAGGATTGTCAACACACTTGCCGGATTTGAAAAGGACATGAGAGAAATTTCGGATATTTTCCTCAACGACAGTTCCGTTAAACACAGGCTTTGCGGAATAGGTATCCTCTCGAAGGAAGATGCCTTCTCAACCGGAGCAGTAGGGCCCATGCTCCGGGCAAGCGGTGTTGAATTTGACTGCAGAAAGCTTGGATATGATGCATATCCTGATATCGATTTTGAGATAATTACTGCAGGTGAAGGCGATTGTTATGCAAGATGCAAGGTTCGTATAGGCGAGATATTCCAGTCATTAGGGATAATCAGGCAGGCTGCAGGAAAGATTCCGGCAGGAGAGATTTCGGTTCAGGTAAAAGGCTCTCCCGATGGCGAAAGCTTTGTCAGATTCGAACAGCCAAGGGGCGAAGTAGTATATTTTGCAAAGGGAAACGGGACAAAATTTTTAAGCCGGTTCAGGGCGAGGACACCGACATTTGCAAATATACCTGCAATGATTAAGGTCATGAAAGGCTGCAATTTTGCGGACGTTCCCAGCATCATACTCACGATAGACCCTTGCATAAGCTGTACAGAGAGGTAGAAGATGCCCTATTTCATAATGGCCGGCAGGACAATGAAGAATCTTTTCACGAAACCTTCGACGAGGCTTTATCCTTCCCAGAAGAGGCAGGGCTTTTATGCAGCGAGGGGACATATTGAAATTGACGGTGAAAAATGTATTTTCTGCGGGATATGCCAGAAAAAATGCCCTACAGAAGCTATCTCAGTAGCGCGCAAAGAAAAGATATGGGAGATGGAAAGGCTCAGATGCATAGCCTGCGGCTGCTGTGTCGATGTCTGCCCGAAGAACTGCCTTTCAATGAAGGGTCCATATTCATCCCCTGTAACAGATGCCGAGATAGTTCAGACAAGATATAAAATTGAAGGTATTGAAACTGAAAAGCAAGTAAAACAGGAAGCAGAAAACAGTTGATTCTGTAACGGAATTATTCTCATGCATTTGAAGTAAGAAAAAGGGAATTCCTTTTATATAAAGGAATTCCCTTTATTCCATTGTCAATTCAAATACGTATTTATTCAGCAGAGTTTGATTTCCTGCTTCTTTTTTTTGCTACAAGACCTGCGGTCAGCATTCCTATTCCTAGAAGTGTCATTGTTGCCGGTTCAGGAACCGGGGCTGGAGCCGGAGCTGCAGGATTGTATGTCAACTCGGCATTTGCACCGTTAACATAGAAGTCTGAAGCCAGAAGACCGGTATTTTCAACCCTGACAACAATCTGGCCATTAATAAACCGTGCTGTAAATAATAAATCCATATCATCGATTTCCCTGCGCATAACTTCCTGGCCATTGATAAAGGTCCTTCCATATTCAAGCCATATATCTCCATCATCTCTGAATTTGATGGTAAGTTTTCCGGTTAAAGGTGAGTCATCAGCTGGCGGATCAAACGTAAAGGTATGAGACCATTCGATAAAATCGCCGCTTTTTTCAAGATGATGAACATGGCCGCTTCCATATGAAATCAACCGTCCGGTTCCATCGCCTGTGGAGATCGTATTACCTGGGTTATCTCCGAAGCTGACGCTGTTCTTGAGCGTAATTGGTGCTGCAAAAGCAGAACCAGCCATAATGAAAATCATTGCTGTCAATGCTACGATAACTTTTTTCATTTAAAAAACCTCCGTTGTTTAACATATGATGTATGAATGCTAATTTATTACTAGCAACAGGCATGCCTAAATTTTAAAAACTACACCCTGAGAAGTATAATTGACCATAGCTTATTGATATTGTTTAACTAAATGATTAATAAAGGCCAGCATAAAGGTCCGTATGTGGTAGTAATTATGACATAATATCGGGATAAAATATGTTGAATTCAGTTAAAAAATTCTCATTGTATGAAAAACATTCTCCACTCTGGCTTTTTTTATCTGCGGGTACACCTGCCGGTATTATAAAATCAC
>CAYNVT010000109.1:0-14668 GCA_964400685.1 uncultured Bacteriovoracaceae bacterium
CCTCTGCTAACGGAGAAATCTACTCTCTTGACAGGCTCCTTTTAATGGGTGACACGACTCCGGCTCCTGAAGAACGGGGCCCCTGTCCGCCATCTTCAGGAAATGCTGGGTCATGCGTCTTTAGAATCGACCCAGATATACACACATGCATGTAACCATCAACGACCTGAAGGAAATTCATGCTAAGTATCATCCCGGCGAAAAGATGAAAGACCGTGGCTATTGACAACGTAGCACATCGGGACTACAGACATAATCAGAGGTGCGATTATGAAGAATTCTACAGTACATGCAAGGATAGACAGCGGACTTAAGAGGAACGTAGAGGGCATACTGGGTCATCTGGGACTCAGCACGACGCAGGCTATCACCCTGTTCTTCAACCAGGTAGCGTTGAGGAAGGGGTTGCCCTTCGATGTAACGATACCCAACGATGAAACGCTTAAGGTCTTTCAGGATACCGACGAAGGCAGGGATCTTGTTGTATGCAAGGATGCTGATGATATGTTCAGGAAGTTAGGCATATAGATGCTTGTGCCCGTTTATACGAAGAAGTTCGAAAAGGATCTTGCCAGAGCCCTTAAGAGGGGAAACGATCCCGGAAAGATCAAAGAAATAATAAGGTCCCTGATAGAGGAGAAAAGCCTGGACCCCCGTTGCAGGAATCACAAGCTTGTTGGAAATTATCAGGGCAGATGGGAATGCCACATCGAGCCCGACTGGCTGGTGATTTACAAGATCGAGGAAGGCCGGATTATCTTCGAGCGGACAGGGACGCATTCGGATCTGTTCGTCTGAGGAATAAAAGCCATTTACACAAAACTTTTTATACCCTCGTTTAAAGTGCCCCCAACATGTTAATTTTATTAATTGATGATTGTTTGTGGTTAATATTGGTATGTGTGTATCGTTGTGTTGTTGTTATATATCTATGCCCGAGAATATCTCTAATAGTCTCAAAATCAACTCCCGCCATTACAAGATAGCTTCCGCAAATATGTCTGAGGTCATGAATTCTTAGGTTACCAATACCTGGCAGGTTATCTAAGCAGGCCTTCTTTACGGCACGATTAAATGTCATATGCATATCGCGAGGTTGGTTCAAATCTGTTTTACTCGGAAACACTAATCCTTTAGGTTGGCCATTCATATCGATGATTTTTGCTTTTTGTGAAAGCTTTCTTAATACTTCTTTTGCAGTATCGGTAAGGGGGACCAATCTGCTTCGATGAATTTTATTTTCTTCACCGATGAGAGAAATATATCCGTCTTTAATGTTTACCTGCTCCCATCTAAGACCCCTAGATTCCATTGATCTGCATCCGGTATGCAAAGCTAGGAGAACAAATGGATAAAGGAGACTAGTTTTTGTTTTTTTGCATTCCAAAAGAAGTGTATTAATCTGATCATCAGTGATAACTGGACAACGACCTTCTGGGATTTGAGGTTTTTTTATCATGCTTACAGGATTATAGAGATCTGTGTATCCCCATTCCTGGCGAGCGGTGTTGAACAAGTGAGATAGCAAAGACAATTCTATTCTAACACTGTGAGGTGATGTTTCTTGGAGTCTTTTATCTCGATATGCAGCAACATGAGATTGTGAGATATCCGAAATGTTGAGGTTCCCAAGCTCTAGATATAAATAAAAAACAGAATATTTATCTCTGACTTGTGTGTTGGGTCTTTTTTTTATAGAAACTTGATCAAGGTATCGTTGAAGAGCGGCTGAAAGAACCAGAGGTTTTGATTCAGTATGATCACGCCAGGTGTTTTCATCCATTTCTCTTTCTATCTTTCGTGACCATTTCTCTGCATCAATTTTTCTATCGAATGTTTTGATTTGCTTGGGATAGCCTTTTCTTCTAACTTCTGCCCTATAATGTGTTCCTTTTTTACCACTTCTCTTAGTTATTGTAGCCATGAATGACTCCTTACAATGTTTTATTTTTTGGAGCAAATTCGTAGCACCGCAAATCAGAATGATTGATAAAAATGAATTGAGGTGATATGGAAAAGACAAGTAAAAACAAGTAGAAAGAAGAATAACAATCAAAGTATTTTAAGTATGTGAGATAGAGTAAAACATTAATAAAATCAAAGGAGTAGGGTGATTGATACTGATCTACGAATCCAAAGGTCAGAGGTTCGAATCCTCTTGGGCGCGCCAGTTATAAACATGATAATTATTTTCTGCCAAAAATAAATTCAGCCAAATCTGATGCAAAGGTTAAAGCATGAAGATACACTGTCCTGCATGTGGCAAAGAAACTTTATATGAGGGAAACATAAACAGGCCATTTTGTTCGAAAGAATGTAAAGACAGAGACTTCCTGAACTGGGCACATGAATCTTATAAAATATCTTCAACTAGTACTGATGATTCATCCGAAGAGATAAACAATGACGAAGATACTTCGAAGATCATTTCATAATATTTCAAGAAGAGACATTGATGAAGATGCCCTTAAAGTTCTATACAGACTTAATCGTAACGGGTTCAAGGCATATCTTGTAGGAGGAGCCGTAAGAGATATTCTACTTGGTAAAAAGCCGAATGATTATGATATTGCCACTGATGCGAGACCCGGCCAGATAAAAAAGCTATTTTCCAATTCATTTCTGATAGGACGACGTTTCAAGCTTGCCCATATCAGATTCAAAGGAAATAAAATTATTGAAGTTGCCACGTTCAGAAGAGAACCTGAAGACGGAAGTGGAGAGGATATTCACAACACGTTCGGAACTCCTGAAGAAGACGCCCATCGCAGAGACATCACTATCAACGCCCTTTTCTATAACATAGCTGATTTCAGTGTAATTGATTATGTTGACGGTCTGAATGATATAAAAAAAGGAATAACAAGGATAATCGGGAATCCTGATGTAAGATTCAAAGAAGATCCTGTCAGGATTTTAAGAGTGTTGAGACATTCTTCAAGACAAAATTTCAAAATTCATCATGACACGGCATCTAAAGTATTTAAAAACAGGGACCTTCTTAAGAATTGCTCCGGCGCAAGAATGTATGAGGAGATATGTAAAGACATAAAATCTGGCTTCCTGATGCCTTTCTTTTCCCAGCTTGATCTTTTTGGGATAATGCCATGTCTTTTGGGAGACATAGGACAATTTTATTCGGATAACCATATTGATATGTCTGAACTGCTCGGCTATCTAAAAACAATAGATGTTCTAAATATATCAGGAGAAGATATCGCAATACAGGATGTCTTCTCAATCATATTCTGGCCATGGGCGAGACATGTTGTAGGAAAAAATTCACAGAGTCAGGATAAATCAAAAATGCTTCATGATGAGATGATAAAAGCCGGACTTCAGATTCAGATTCCAAAGGCTGTAATGGCACATATTACTCAGGTTCTGGCAATTCTCAATAATATGAATAATGCTGTTAAGACAGGACGATTCAAATATTCAGAGAGAAAGAAAGCCAGTTATAAGGATGCATCAAAGGTTTTCGGAATTGTAAGAGGTGAGTACATAAACAATGATGATCCTTTCGGGGAATTTCTCAGAAGTAAGACACACAGAACAAGAAAATGGAGAAGACCACGATACTAAAGTTCAAATAAAATAAATTATAAATCTCGTGAAAAGATTCTTAAATAACAGATACCTGTTTTAAAGGAGCCACGATATTGCAAAAATAACACAACTTTTAAAGAAATATTTTATGTGGATTATATAACTACATGAAATTAAATAATTAATTATATTCTTTATGTTTGGCACAATGAATGCATACCTTAAAGGCATAGGAGCCTTAATATGAACAAAAGAGGAAATTTAGACATGGTCATGAAAAATATGGAACCCGAAAGGGCAACCAAAATACTTGCCAAGTCACTTTATAGAGAACTCAGAAAAAATGGATTTGCAGAAAGTGATATTATAAGCTTTTCAAAAGAAATAATTGAATGCATGGCTAATGATATGAGAAAAGAGACTGTTGTTACAAAACTGGCGGGTCAAAAGGATCGATTATTAATCGGATAATTTCTTTTCTATTTCTTTAAGTACAGTTTCAATTACTTCATCCAGACTCATATGTGTCGTATCAACCACAGTGGAGTTGTAAGGTATCTTCAACGGGCTTGATTCTCTAGTCCGGTCCCTGTCATCCCTTTCTTTTACATCATCTATAATCTGTTCAAGAGGGACTGAAATACCCTTTGAAATCAATTCGTTATGTCTTCGTTTGGCCCGTTCTTCAAGGGACGCATCGAGGTAGATTTTTAAGTCTGCGTCCGGAAAGACAACTGAACCAGTATCCCTGCCTTCGGCAACAATTGAAGAATATTTAGGGAATGATCTTTGTATATTCAGCATAAGATTTCTGACAGAAGGGTGTGTGGCGATTTTAGATGAAAGCGTGCTTATCCTGTTTGTCCGGATCTCATTGGTTACGTCAATACCGTCCAGAAAAACCTTTGATCCCTCAAGTTTTATATCTATACCTGAAACGGTTTTTGCGCATTCTTCTTCATCTTCCATGTCTCCATTTCTAATGTCTACTGCCAGTGCGCATGTCCTGTAAAGCGCACCTGTATCCAGAAAGGTATATCCAAGCTTTTCAGCAACGGTTTTTGCTACTGTCGATTTTCCGGTTCCGGCAGGGCCGTCAATCGTTATTATGTTGGTTTTCATATAAGCTGTTTCATGTCCTTGAAAAAATTGGGGTAAGAAATATCAACACAGGATTTGTCATCAAGTGCTACATCAATATCAGCAGCCATTGAGAGAATATAAAATGCCATGGCTATCCTGTGATCGGAATATGTTTTTACCGGGCCATTTCTGAGCTTCAGCGGACCGTCAATAATGAATCCGTCCTCCAGTTCCTTGATATTAGATCCTAGTGAAGCGAATCCTTCGACCGTTGCCGTTATTCGGTCTGCTTCTTTTACACGGAGTTCCTGAGCATTTCTAATTATTGTCTGACCTTCGGCAAGACTGGCTGCTACTGCCAGTATGGGAATCTCATCAATGAGCCCTGGAATTTCATCACCTTCAATTACAGTTCCTTTGAGTCTGGAACCCTTTATTATGAAATCTCCTACTGTCTCTCCAGCAGAAGCCTTTATATTCTCAATAGCTATATCAGCACCCATCCGCTTCAGGACATTCAAAAATGCAGTTCTTGCAGGGTTGAGACATACACCCATTACCCTGAGTTCGGAACCGGGAGTGGCTGCTGCCAGAACTGAAGGAAATGCGGATGATGAAGGATCGCCCGGAACTGTAATATCCCGACCAAGTAATTCCTGCGGACCCTCCAGACTTATATTTCTGCCTGATATTTTCAGTTTTGCCCCGAAAAATGCCAGCATCCTTTCCGTATGGTCCCTGCTCAGAGAAGGTTCGGTTACCGATGTTATACCCTCTGCTTTAAGTCCTGCCAGGATAATTGCCGATTTAACCTGTGCTGATGCAACATCCATGTCATAGCTGATGCCTCTTAAAACATTTCCCCTTATGGCAATCGGCATAAACCTGTCCTGCCTTGCCATGAATTCCGCACCCATGAGTCTCAGAGGTTTGATAACTCGCGCCATCGGTCTTTTTGACAGGGATGAATCTCCGGTAACGATGCTTACACCTTTAATTCCGGATAATACTCCGCTCAGAAGCCTTGCAGTAGTGCCTGAATTACCCGCATCTATTATGGAAGCGGGCTCTGTCAGATTTCCGCCTTCAATAATGTATGAATCATTTGTTTTTGATATCCTGGCGCCGAGTGCTTTAAGCGCTTCCCTTGTACTTTTAACATCTTCAGATTCAAGACTGGAAAAAACACCGGTTTTTCCTTTTGCCAGCGCACCCAGGATGAATGCCCTGTGGGATATCGATTTGTCGGCAGGCGGCCTTATCTCTCCGTTAATTCTCATAGCTTTCTGCTCCGCAGGAAAGGTATTTTATCAGCCATTCTTCAAGATATCTTCAAGTTCATGGATGAATTGTTCGTTCTCTTTTTCAAGTCCCACGCTTACCCTTATATATTCCGGCAGACCCGGCATGAATCTCGTTATCAGTCCGCGCTTCAAGAGTTTTTCATATATTGTCCTTGCATCAGCCCCAAGCCTGACAAGGACAAAATTTGTTTGAGAGCTTACGTAGTCAAGACCCAGTCTGCTGAAGGAAGAATACAGATAATCCAGTCCTTTCCAGGTCGTTTCAATGGTAAGGTTTAAAAAGTCTCTGTCTCTCAATGCAGCAGCCCCGGCCTTTATTGCGAGAAGATTCATATTAAACGGTGGTTTAACCTTATAAAGCGTATCAATTATTTCTTTGCATGCAATAGCAAACCCAACCCTGATCCCGGCAAGCCCGTGTGATTTTGAAAGGGTGTTTATTACAATGACATTGGGCCTGTCTTTAATGATTTTAAGCCCCGAGATAAAATCATCGGCGCGTGAAAACGCTGCGTACGCCTCGTCCAGAACGAGGATGGTATCCGGGGATGTTTTCTCACATAAACCTGAAAGCTCTTTTGCCCCTGTATAAGTTCCTGTAGGATTATTGGGGTTGGCCAGGAATGCGATTTTTGCGCCACATAATATTTCCGAAAGCATTGCAACGGCATCTATTTTCATTCCGTCCATCGGCGTTTCAGTAACTGTTGCCCCGCAGGCAAGTGATGCAATCCTGTAATAGCTGAAAGTGCATGCCGGTATGACTACCCTGTCACCGGGATTCAGATATGCCCTGCATATGAAATCGATTATTTCATCCGAACCGTTACCTGTAATAATATTTTCCTCCGGGAATCCGAAGAAATCCGATGCAGCGCTTTTCAGTTCAGCAGCCATCGGGTCAGGATAGAGGTGAGTGCTTTCGATGAAAGACCTCATAGCCTCGGCAGCCATAGGGCTCGGGCCGAGCGGATTTTCATTTGATGCCAGCTTGACGGGTTTTTCTATTCCATATTTGCGTGCTATTTCATCCTTTGACAGGCCTGGAGAGTAGGGCGGTATCAGGTTTATATGCTTTGCTTCTTCTGGCAGCTTCAATTATCACCCCGTTCTTCGGGATACGAGCCCAGTATTATTATTTCTTTTGTATAGGGTTTAAGATTCTCCAGGGCCATGACAACCTTTTCTTCCGAAAGTCCACCGATGAAATCTATGAAGAAGAGATATTCCCACGGACCTTTCCTTGAAGGCCTTGACTGGATTTTTGTAAGGTTGATCCCCTGTGTTGAAAATACGCCAAGCGCGTTGTAAAGGGCGCCTGGCGTGTTGTCCAATGCCATTATTATCGAGGTTTTTGCCCCGGTTCCCGGCTCTGCCATCTTCTTTGAAATTACCCAGAAACGGGTAATATTGTCGTGATAGTCGTTTATATTTTTAGCGAGGATATCAAGGCCATAGATTCTTGCGGAATTCAATGATGCTATCGCCGCAGAACTTTTTTCATGCACTGCAATTTGAGCAGCCTCCGAAGTGCTTGCAGTATCGATTGTCTTTGCATCGGGCAAATTCTTTTTGAGCCATAGCCTGCACTGTGCAAACGGTTGCTGGTGAGAATACACCTTTTTGATATTGCCCATGTCTGTTTTTGAAATAAGGCAGTGACTGACGGGAAGAAGAATCTCCCTGATAACAAAAAGCCTCGATGAAACCATAAGATCGAGTGTCTGACTTATCATGCCCTCGGTTGAATTCTCGACGGGAACAACACCCAGGTCGACCCTTCCTGCATTCACATCTTCTATAATTAAATCAATTGATGCCTTCGGTATGAGATCGGCATCGCAAGGAAAGACCGAAATTGCCGCCTCATGGCTGTAAGTACCAACGGGTCCCAGATAGGCGATTCTGGTAATAGCCTGAAGAGACCTTGATACGCTGAAGATGGTATTGAAAACCGCTTCTATCATATAACGTTCAAGGGGAGGTTCGATAAGTTTTTCCAGACGGTCGATTATTTCACGTTCCCTTTCAGGCGAGTAGGTCTTTATCCCGTTTTCATGCTTTAATCTGCCGACCTGTTTGGAAAGGCCTGCCCTTTTTGAAAGCAGTCTGGCAATATCGTTATCAATTGAATCAATCGAACTTCTTATCCTGTCCATCTCATTGTTCATAAAAACCCGCTTAGTCAGATTTTGCAGTCTTAAACCCTAGCAGAAGATATGGCTGTTTTCAATGCCAGTTATCAACACAGGGTGCTTATTCCAATTTGCATTCAAGCGCTACCATTGATTCGGGCAGATAGCCCTCACCCTTCGGGCGTACCTTCGGTACGTCAATTTTTGTTATGCAAAAATTTGATTCAGACCCTATAGGCCTTCACCCTGCGGGCGTTCCTTCGGAACGTCCAATTTCGCTTTCCGAAATTGTGTTGGCTGCGTCGGAATGCTCCTCGGAGTACGTTAAAGAGTACACCTGCGTCGCTTCCTGCCGCCCCGGTATCATCTTAAATGCAAATCGGAATTAATTAGTGGAAGTCTTCAGGATATAACAGGCTGTGATTCGTCGGCTTGCGTTGTTACAAAGATAAATATAATAACTTGATAATTGAATTTTAAAATACATTTAAAGGTGGAATGAATAACACATGATTATAACAGCGATTGGCATCATATTTATCATTCTGATCATCATTTACGGCAATGTCCGCGGACCAGGTAAGTCCAGGGAAATAGATCATTACGGCCTCAAATTTCCCGAAGGTTTCCTGTGGGCGACAGGAGAAGACGCATATCAGCATGAAGGTGGCAACCTGAACAACGACTGGGCCGAGTGGGAGGCCAGCGTTCCATCGCCGATTGTGAACGGTGACAAATGCCTTATGGCGGCAGATTTCTGGAACAGATATGAGGAGGATTTCGCGCGAGCCAAAGCCGATGGCCAGAACGCACACAGAATCGGCATCGAGTGGAGCAGGGTTGAGCCTGTCATGGGCGAATATGATGAAGACGCACTGGAACAGTATGAAAAAATGCTGGCCTCGATGAAAGATAAGGGCTTCACGGTCTTTCTGAACCTCTGGCACTTCACTCTTCCGAAATGGGCGGTCGAAGCGGGCGGCTGGGAGAGTGATCTTGTCATGGTCCGCTGGGAAGAGTTTGTCGAAGAATGCGCAATACGTTTTGCATGGTATGTCGATTACTGGAGCACCATGATCGATGCCCAGATATATGCGCTAAACGGCTATGCCATGGGAGAGATACCGCCCAATAAAAAGGACCAGAAGCTTTCGATCAAAATTTATCATGACCTTATCCGCGCACATGCAAGGGCCTATAAAACTATCAAGGAAAACGCCACTGTCAGGGACGGGGACAGAGTCAGGGTGCCAAAGGTCGGCATGATCTATTTCTTTTTCGACTATCAGGCGCAGGGCTTTTTTCTGGACAGGTTTGCCGCGCATCAGCTCGATAAAATATTCAACTGGTCATTCCTTGATGCGATTCATACTGGCAAAATAGATATCGGAGTATTTCCTGGGCCGAAAATCAGAAGATTCAGCGAGGATGCCAGAGACACGCTGGACTGGATAGGCGTAAACTATTATACGCGTCAGGTCGTATCATTCAACCCGTTCAAACCCGGCATGCTGGAGATGAAAAACTGCGAAAAATATCCAGCCACAGATATGGGCTGGGAGATTTATCCAAAGGGCATATACAGGATATGCAGAAAGGTTGAAAAGCGCTATCCCGGCATTCCGTTGATGATAGCCGAGAGCGGTCTTGCCGATGCGAAGGATGACAGGCGGCCGAAGTTTATTCTCGACCACCTTGCGTGGGTTCACAGGCTCATTCAAAAGGGCTGCCCAATATTCGGTTTCACCTACTGGAGCCTGACCGACAACTGGGAATGGGCAAAGGGCTTTGCGCCGAAGTTCGGGCTCTACCGCGTTGACAGACAGACTTTCGAACGAACGCCGACAGCCTCGGCCGGGCTGTATCGTTTTATTGCGCAGAATAACCGGCTGCCTGAAAAGGGTGAATACAGGTAAATACAGGGCGTGATAACTTCACATACCTTTGTCGCTCCTTGCAGAAACGTTGCGGCATACGCTAAAAGTATGCCTCACATTTCTGCTTCGTCGCTTCGCGGTCTGCTTTGTTCTGACGCCCTGCTCCGAAAACTTTGTTGCTAGACTCTTCAATTTATTCTTTTTGGAATGGGGCGGGGAATTTATTACCTGCTAGCATATTTTTTTCTACACTACTTTATTGTCTCCATGAAATATTTCAAGAATGCCATCGTTTGGCGTCTCACCACATCTTGCCACAATTCTTCCAAAGGGGATAATAATTGAGTTATCATTTCCAGTCTTCAAGGATAATTTTATTCTAATTCCATTTACATTTTTGTGTGCAAGTAAAGAAGCAACAATCTTAATTGAATTTTCTGTGATCTGCCATTCAAATAAATGATAAAAAAAATTTAATGGCGGATCATCCAAAGCATCAGTACCAGATTCCTGCTGATCAACATAACCGTAGATCAAATTGTTTATGTCCCCTGTTTTTACATAGTCAATCATATGACATAGTAAACCTGTACTGTATCCTAGGTAAATCATTCCTTTTATAACTATTGAAGTAACAAACCGAAAATGATTTTCAGTGATAATTGAGCTAATTTGTACTTTTGAAAGTTTTGTTTGTTGGTTCTTTAGATAAGGCTCTTCTAGTTTTTTCCCTCTTCTTGTCATCTCTTTTATGATCTCTTCCATTTGTTCTTGGCATACAGCTAATTCACACTCTAAGTCGTTTAGATTGTCAGGGATATTCTCCTCAATAAAATTACATATTTCTTGGATATTGCGTGTAATAGGGATGTTGATCGAATTAATCATTATCCCATTCTTTTTTATTAAGATTTGATTGGCAAATTTCATTTCTCCTTTGCTTGATACATAAACACTTTCATCAGGATTACTAATGTTTGTAATATTAAATTTTTGAGATTCAATCGCACTAAATTTATCTAATGATGGGCTATGTATTGGTAGATTTCTGTTATTTCTACTTTTTATTCCCTTTATTGGTCTAAAAACTCCAAGTACTCCAGTTCTAAGGACAATTCGTTCGAAGCTATTCCCATTTTCTGAATCACAATCTCTGCATGTATGAAAAACAGTAATTTCAGGAGAAAACTTTCCAAGACCTTGTGGTATTAGGTGGTCACCTTTTTTACGATTTGTTATTGGCTTATTACAATATATACAATTCATATAAAATAATTAAACTTCATTTCCTTATCGTATGGTGCTTGTTTTTCGCCATATTCTGTGCATGGCCTTTCAGTCCTTGGGTTTTTATCTGCATTATGCAGGCGCGGCGGTCCGAGCGGAATAGGAGTCCGAATATCTTTGAGATGAAATTATTGAACCTTGCGCATTCCTGTGGATCGGAATAGTCATGGCAAACGGCGCAGCTAGAATACCCATTCTCGATGCAGCATTGTCTGATCTTGCACCATGAGGCCTTTATATTGTCATGGCAGCCGGGACATTTGCCTTTCAGATATCTTTTGCATGCACCGCAATAAAGCCCGCAATAGGCAACAAGTTCCGGATTTGCAGTGATCTCTTTCATATGCAAATAATATGAATTATTTCTTTGGTACCTCTACGACATTAAAATCGAAATGCTTCTTCAAGGCATTGTCTATATAGATATCGATGGAATATGTCCCGGGCAGATCGCCTTCGACGAACTGCATCAATGCATGATATACGGTCGAGCAGGCCGCCTCGTCCGAAGTTACTGTAGTATAATCGGAACCTGACGATTCAATCTTTGCCTTTACCTGGGCTTTTTCCTGGTCCTCGTTCACTTTAACATCACGGGTTTTCGGTATGCGGATAACCACTTTGCATTTGCATGTGTTTTCATTACTGGCATAAGCGATGGCCCCGAAATAATAGCCTGGATCGGCCGTCTTGGTAACAAGAGGGATTACAGTGGATTCCTTGAAGATTTCAAGCACCCCCTTTTCATTCGCCCGCGCGAGCCCTCCTTTGAATGTGAATTCGCTGTCAGCTGCAATGGCTGCTGACGCAGCAAATAAACAAGCCAGTGCTGTGAGGCTGCAAAAAAATAATATCTGTTTTGCTTTCATCTTCATTTTCTCCTCTTATTTTCTTAACATCTTATTTTCTAAACTTCTGATCTTCTTGCCTATTCTTTAAGATACGCCTTTCCATCCTTTTCCCTGATCGAATACCCCATGAATATTGCGAGCGCAATAAAGGCAAAGACCCCTGCGCTTATAGATATCCATTTGAGACCCGTAACAGTCGGTGTCATGGAGCCGCCCGCATACATCATGAATGTAGCCGTTGCGATCGAGATGCCTATGGCTATTTTCTGAAATATAGCATGCACGCCTACATAGATGCCTTCGCGGCGCTTGCCAGTGAGCGTCTCGTCATGATCGATCACATCCGATAGAAGGGCGGGCGGAAGTATCATGATGCCGGCGACAGGTATGCCTATGAGCGCCATGCATATCTGGGACTGGAGCATCTTATCGCCCGGAATTAATCCGACCAACGAAAGTGTTGCCATTGTGAATCCTGCGCTGCCCAGCGTAATGCAGTAGGCTGCGTATTTCCCCAGCCTGCCTGAAAGGAAATTAAAGACAAAGAAGAACACGATGTTTGAGATAAGGAAAGGCGCCATGAGCTTTACGACATCGGCATCGGTCCTGCCCAGCACGTACTGTGTCCAGAAAGGCACGAGCAGGATGACCATATTGAGCGCAAACCACAAAAAAGAATTGGCTGTGAGCAGATAAACAAAAGGCCGGTTCGTAAATGTGGTTTTTGCCCAGAGAAAAATTGTGACAGGGCTGAACTTTTCATGAGGCGTAACAGCGTTATCCGAAGGCTTTTCCTTTATGGTGAGCAGAGTCGGCGTGAAGGATATGACGGTTATGGCGCCTGTTACAATGCCTATTCCTATCCACCCGAACGCTTCCTTTAAAGGACCCATCACGCCGAAAACCAGAGTCCCCAGCATGAGGAAAACAGCCTGCATTGTGGATATGTTCACGCGCTCTTTGAGATCCGAGGTGATCTCGGGAAGGAGAGCCATGTAAGGATTTGCAAGTAAAGACCAGCATATGAAGAAAAGCTGGACAAGAGTGAAGACCCAGACAGCGTTAAGCCAGTGCATCTGATGGGGGAAGGGGGGCACCCAGAGAAGGAAACTTACGATTGCTGTCGGCAGAGTCATTGCCAGGATAAAAGGTATGCGGCGCCCTCGTTTCGAACGGAAGTGATCACTCAGATAACCGGCAATCGGTTCGGTTATCCCGTCCACGACCCTTCCTATCAGAAATATCGCTGCGAAAAGGCCGGCACTAACCAATGCAGTATCCTTGTTCGGGACATAAAGCTTGAGCAGCCACTGAGAGATAACCAGGTTCGCCAGATTAAGCGCCAGCCCGCCGGTTGCGTATGATATCTTCTGTTTTAGCGTCAATTGTCCCATTCAGTCTCCCTGCCGGTTTTCGGCCTCGATTGTTTTGAATCCCCTCATGTACTTGGTTACAACTGCGGCTTTTGAATCCACACCCTCTATCCTGCTGGAAGGGTCGCATGCCGGGATTTTTTCAACTGCCGCCTTGACGTTATCTGGCAGGCCCTGCAGATGAAACTGAAATGTTCCGTCCGGGGTTTTCCTTATCCACCCTGCAAGATTGTATTCGCTTGCGAGTTTCTTCATGGAAGCCTCGATAGATGCCTCATTTATATCTCCCGTTATAAAACCTCTTTTCGCTGCAATGGGCGGGTCCTGTTCAATTGTCATATAAGGATGAATATCGCTTTCCTGTATATAGACCTTGTTTTTTTCCTTTTTGACTTCAATACCGGTTCCGCTGTCAGGGGTGTCTGACTCAGCCGCAAGGCAGAAAGGAAAAAGAATCAGAAGAAAAAATAAAAGAAAATTTCTCATGAAAATAATGAATCCATTTATTTTTAGCTTAAGTCAAGACAGTAAAATATTCCGAGTATTAGAGCTTGACTTTTAACGCTTCCGCTTTGTATAGAAAATCTCTGACGGCGGCATAGCCAAGTGGTAAGGCGACGGTCTGCAAAATCGTTATTCACCGGTTCAAATCCGGTTGCCGCCTCCAGTTTTTTCCTGAATTACGGTTAAGATATACACTCCTGTTGTCCCTGATGAATACTGCGGTTTATCTATTAGTCTGCTCTAGAGATGTTTTCTGATATCATCAACAGTGATTCTTCTTCCCGGGCCGCCCAGCGCTTCTGTGGAAAGTCCACCGGATATGTTCCCCCATTTGAGGCATTCGGCAAGTTCCCTGCCGTCAAGGTATGCCCTTATAAATCCCGCATTATAGTTATCACCTGCCCCGGTGGTGTCCAGAGGGTTTACCTTTATGCCTGGAACATGGATTATCTTCCCCCTGTGGTAAGCCCATGAACCGTTTGCGCCGTTCTTTACAACAACCGTCGGGCAGAATCTGCCGAGTTCTTTTGCAGCAGCAGGTATATCGTCTTTCCCTGACATCTTTAAGGCTTCCTTTTCGTTCGGCAGTACGATGTCGATTGACTCGAGGGTTTTTCTGACAGCAGGCACCTCGATTGTTTCTGAATTCGGATGGTTCCCGTCCATTACGATAAACATCTTTTTCTTTTTAACGAGAAGGGAAGC
>CAYNVT010000110.1:0-14510 GCA_964400685.1 uncultured Bacteriovoracaceae bacterium
GTACGTCAATTTCGACGCTGTCGGCACCCATTTTCCAGGCGATATCATATGCGGCAAGCGTATTTTCTGGCCCATAGTAACTCAGGCTGCCTGTACCCCTGTGGGCCACAGTCAAAGTTTGTGTGCATTCCGGATCTCCAAGGCATGCCTCGATATTGAAATTTTCAGTTGGTGTATATGCAGGCGGGACGCATGCAAATACAAATATGGCCGTAAAAAAGACGGCAAAGAACATCATCATTTTTTTAAGACTGTTCGACATTTTAATTCCCCCTCACATATATCTGATTCTTAAATTGAATATAGATATCATATCATAAAACAGCAGCCGGTTAAAAGTGGACAATAAAATCCTTTTATCACCGGCGGCCAGTCATTGACTGATTTATTGCTTCCCGTTCAACTCCGCAAGCATCCTGATTGTCTTATCCCGCACCATCTCCGGCGTTACATCCTTCCTGCGTGTGACACCGGTTTCGATCGCTGCTCTGGCCGAAGCCGATGCGACGGCAGGGGCAATCCTCATATCAAAGGCCTGCGGTATCACATATTCCTCACTCAGACCGTCAGACTGTGCAACCGCCGCAATTGCCTCCGCAGCGGCCAGCTTCATGTCTTCGTTGATATCGCTGGCCCTGACATCAAGCGCTCCTCTGAATATTCCCGGAAAAGCCAGGACATTGTTTATCTGGTTAGGAAAATCGGAACGTCCAGTTCCTATCACACGCGCACCGCCCTTCTTCGCATCTTCCGGCATTATCTCTGGTACAGGATTAGCCATGGCAAAGATAATCGAATCTTTGTTCATAGTTTTAACCATATCAGTAGTAACCAGTCCTGCTGCAGAAAGGCCGATCAGCACATCTGCACCCTTTATAACATCAGCCAGGCGGCCCTTTTCCCTGTCCGGATTTGTTATTGCGGCGAGCCTCGATTTGACGGGATCTGTCGTCTCGCCATGGCAGAGCGCCCCTTTACGATCACATGCGATGATATTTCTTGTCCCGTACCGCATAAGTAATTTTGTTACTGATGTACCGGATGCTCCCGCTCCGCTTATGACGACTTTAATGTCGGGAAACTTCTTGCCTACGATTTTAAGCGCATTGATTATACCCGCAAGAGCAACAATGGCCGTTCCATGCTGATCGTCATGAAATACCGGGATATTGCATATCTCTTTAAGTTTTTCTTCGATCTCAAAGCATTCGGGTGCCTTTATGTCTTCAAGATTTATGCCGCCGAATGTCGGCTCTATGAGTTTTACGGTCTCTATTATTTTCCCGACATCTTTGGTATCAATGCAAATCGGAAATGCATCAACCGCTGCAAAAGACTTGAAAAGAACGGCCTTGCCTTCCATTACGGGAAGTCCCGCACCCGCCCCTATGTCTCCAAGCCCAAGCACCGCTGTTCCATTAGTGACAACTGCAACCCAGTTACCCTTGGCTGTGTAATCGTAAATCGTATTGAAATCCTTTTGAATCTCCAGGCAGGGTTCAGCAACACCTGGTGTATATGCGAGCGTCATATCATCCCTTGATTTTACCGGCACCTTGCAGTGCAGCGCAATTTTCCCCTCGTTATCCTTATGAAATTTTAAAGCCCTCTGCCTGAGTTCCATCGGTTTCTCCTTAACTGTAAAATCCTGTTGGACGTATCGTAACAAGCACTTACTTGTAAAGAGACAATTGAAAATTATCTTTTAAACCGGTTTTGAATCTGCATCAGTTTTCATTTTTCCAAAGAGTTTCATAACCAGGTCAAAAACAACACTAACGGCAAGGGCTATAATACAACCTGCAATGACAGCTGTTATTCTGTCCAGGGCGATTCTGTAATCATGTCCCGTTTTATCTATTTCAGGAATAACAACTACTACCAGTGCGACAAGGGATGATCTTATGCATGTAAGATAACGCAGGAAATTGCTGATGAGAATCAGCACAACGGCACCGAGGCAGAACATCAATATATTCGGACGGTGAGCAACAAGAACAATAAAGCCCACAAGTACTCCAAGCAGATTGGCCTTGATCCTGTCGTAAATCAAAAGCCTTGATTTGTCGCTCTTCGGTGACAGCACCAGGGCTATCGATGTCATCGCCCATATCATGTGGTAATCTGGAAACAGCCTGTATAAAACAAAGCCAACCAATGTCGCCGTGATAAACTCCAGGGCATATATGAAATCAGGATTTTTGAGACTGTAGTCAACTGCCATCAGTTCTTATCCCTGTTTTGGCCCGTTCCCGGGGCCTTTTCAGCAATCATGGAAAAAATATAACTATAGATTATATTTACGATCAGGGCCGTAATAAGGCCTGCGGTGACGCATATAATCCTTTCCACAGCAATGACATAACCGGGTTCATGATATGAGGGAATTACTACCGCCATCAAGGTCAGGAGGGCACACCTTGCAGTATCGATTTTGTTCATTACATGGCACAGGAAGATTATTAGAACCGAGCCCAGACACACGGAAAAGATACCGTAATCGAACAAAGCCAGGATAATGAAACCAATAGTCGCCCCAATAAAGTTTGCAATTATCCTGTCATAAACCAAACCGGGAGAATCAGCACTCCTGGGAGAAAGAACAACTGCTATGAAAATGAGCCCCCATATGAGCTTATATTGCGGCAACGCCAGGTAGAACAGATAAAATATTAATGTTGACGTCAGATATTCAAGAACAAAGAAAAGTGTGGGAATATCCAGCTTACCGGTAATTTCCCTGTTTCGTTTGTCGATTACCATCCTTTAAAAATTATATATATTATACCTTCCGTAAACAAGGCATTTTCCTGACGGCAAATATTCAAAGATTTGATTTCAGGTTCTGTTGAATAATGAAGAAAACTGAAGGATGCATGTAAGACCATCCTTCAGCATTTAATATGTTGTTAAAGAACAGCGGTCGATATGAAACATGCACCGCTCGAACTACTGTCTGAATCCGATGAAGCCTCTGCCGATGCACTTGCAACTTCTGATGTATCTGTTTCATATGCTGGCGGGACATAGTTTGCAATAATATTCATTGCCACTGCCTCGGGTATTCTAAAATAGAGGTCGACATTCCTGTCGTTCTCATCTCCGGCATTGCCCATACCGCCTTCGTCAAAGATGGACAGAAGGATAGTATCTGTCCCGTCTGGATATCTCGGATCGATATTTATATCCGTAAGAACAGGATCATGTCCCATCATCCTGCATGAAATAACACCTGTCCCGTCGCCTTTGTCCATAACCGTTATTTCTCTCCACTCCTGAGGATAACCGTGTGCACCGCTTGTCGTGATGTCCCAGTAGCCGTTACTTGCTTCAGTTTGTGCAATAACAGTATTCTCGTGTTTATGTCCATTGACATAGGCGATCACATTTTCATACTTCAGAAGCGAAGCCCTCATTCTATCTCCAGAGATATAGTTCTTGGCCTGCTTTTCACTCACTTCCTTATAACTGCGTGTCGGATGATGCGAAAAGATTATGCACAGTTTGTCCGGATTCTTCTCTATCTCACTTAATGCCCAGTTATACTGCGCAGCATCAAGGAGTCCTCCAGAAAGAGTCTCAAGCGGCATACCTGTATTTATATTATAGAAATAGGCGGTATTCAGGACTATGCAGTGAAGAAACGGGGTCGGATCAAACGAGTAATAGCCCTCGGTCTTCATACCGGCAAAACCATGACCTTTGGGGTCTGTGGTGTCCGCCTTCGATGACGCAGAATATATGTCTATTACATCCTTGAAAACGCTTATGTTTTTTGGATCGACTTCATATGCGAGAAGTTTTACAAGCAGCCCGACAAATCCGTCGCTGTTGAAAGCACCCATGTATTCCACATCATGGTTCCCGATTGCAGCATACCATGGAATCATCAGGCCTTCAGGATTGGGCTTTATTGTCTTTATATCCAGATCACTGTCCGGATGATCCTTAAAGTCTTCAGGAACCTTGCCATCTAGAATATCGACAAACCATTTGAGCTCGTCCTTTATGCCCGAATCTGAATGATCACCTGTTGAGATAAGGAAATCCAGTTCGTTTTTCATATGCTCATCGTTGATGGATTCAATGATGGACTCCCATATCAATGCAGTATAAATGCCGTCTTCATAATGATTGGAGCCATGGAACAGCTCAATGACTTTCTGGAGCTCAAAGAGCTTTATCGGATCCTTTTTTATAAGAATTGCGAGCTCATCCGCCCTTAAAGGATTTCCTTCATCTACAAGATGGACATCCGTTGTGTGTGCGAAGCTGCTCAGTCTTGCATTAAAACCTGTATGCGTTCCATCTGAAGAGCTTATTGTGGAGTCTCCGAAAAGATGCCTTTCAATAATCGCCGCACCTGATGTTGATGATAAAAAGAGTGCAGCCATAATCGCAAAAAAAAGTACTGTCCCCTTCATCCTCATATTAAAGACCTCCAAAGCAAATTTATCCTGTAATCATAGCACAACTACAGATAAGAATCACTACATTCAGAATATTGTTATATTCAGGATACCTGTTTGTCTTTCCTTAAAACATATTCTTTAATAATGTTAAGAGCCTGCTCGACCACTTCAGGATGAATATGGTCAGTCGTGTCCTTGCTTGTATGATAGACCATATCTCCCTCAAGTTTTGCCGGGTTGAGCTCCATGGCAATAAGGTTTGTTGCTTCTATCCCTTCCTGGCCGAAAGCTGCTGCATCCGTACTGCCTCCTCCCCATGGCATCTTTGAAACTTTTGCCTTGTAACCGAGAGATGTTGCTATTTCAACGCATTCTTTAGCCATTTCTTTTGACAGATCAACCGTCAGGTTAAGGTCGTTATCGAAAAATAAGAGCTTGTCGGCATCATAAAGGGTATCCATGTTGAAAACATAGGTTTTGGTCTTTTTAAGCGCTTCAAGGTTTTCTTTTACATAAGCCATGGCGCCCCTGAGACCCGACTCCTCTCCGTCAACCGACAGGCAGATTATTCTTGTATGCTTTAACGGGTTTTTGCCTTTTTTCTTCAGGTCGGCAAACATCTTTGTAGCTTCATTGGCCACCGCGACAGCAATCATGTTATCGCCTGCTCCGGGAGCGACCTTATCCGTAGTGAACCACCAGAGCGGGGCTACCCCGGCTACCCCTAAAGTAAGGAGTTTTTTAATCCATGCCGGGTTTCTGCGGGTTACAGCCATGTAAGATGCAAAAATTATCGCTAAAAAAAAGAAAATAAGGGGCACTATGATGAACAGGGGATAAAATCTCGGGCTCAGTTCAAGATAATGGAAGACATATGCCGAATCATGATGGCCACTTAAGATTATCTGCTGTTTTACCTCGCCTTCCGGCTCAAGCGTTCCGTAGACATTATAGCCGGTTGCCTTAGGGAAAAGCGGATCGAATATTTTTTTATAAAACATGAATTGTGAAACAAAAACGCTCAGGACACTCCCGAGTATAGCCAATGCGGCACGTGGCTTCTTGAGGTAAATGGCTGACACTGCAGCTGCATACATACCGACCGCTGGTCTGAAGTATTTCATAAATGACCTTGGATTCAGGCTGAAGGGAACCCTTTTGACAGTTCCCGGATCGCAGTTCTTTTTGAATTCTTCTTCGATACGCTTTCCTGCATTATCGCAGCCAGGCGTTCCGACAAGCCTTTCTGGATATTTTGTTACGATCTCTTCCGTAAAGGCCAAGGCGTTTTTTATGTTCTGCTTAGTGACTTTTACTGACATATCAAACTCCCTTTTCGTGTAAGTTTTCTTATTTTGTGAAGTCAATTTCGATTTTCTGCATTACACTAAAAGCGAAATAATGACCATAATATTTCTACAAACAACAATGGATATAGAAGGGACCTGCGGAAAAACACAGTCACCTTTTGACTGTTAAGTTTTATTCGACAGATCACCCGATAAGAACTCTTCTATTATGAAAGATAAGGAATCCTGTTTCTTTTTGTAATCTTGCGCCAGAAAACCGTAAGGCCTTTTCTTGATCCACCAAATTGTTTCATGTGTCCCGCTTCCATCTCCCAGGAAGAGGGAAATTCATACTGCGATATTTCTACAAGTACAAAGTCAAACAAACCGGTAATGAAAAGATATTGAAACTATGTGCTATAGCCTCCTAAACAAATTACTATTTAAAATAACAATATCCGCATTTTACAGATGACAATGTTTGTGTCAAGTATATTGAAATATTATTATGCCTATATGTAATTTTTTCCTAATATCAACACTATTTGATATAAGAATAGCAATATACAACAAGTCAGCTGCTAGCTTGATTTAAAAAGATTTGATCCAGGTATATTTTCTTTGCTTAAGAATTCTTATTATTAATTGTTTTCAACCTGTTGAGTATGTTTTTCTGCAGTGATCTTGTCAGGGGTGTCCCTAAAGAAAGATCTATCTCATCACGATAGCTCTCCGGATATAACATTTCCATCCGGGTAACTTCCCCGGATGTGTATTCTTCAATCTTTGCCGCCAAATCAGTTTTTGCCATCTGTTTACCTGACAATATCATAGACAGCGTGGCCTGACGTATATTCAGATCATATGACAACTCCTTTTGAGTAATACCTTTAAGCTTCATCCATGTTTTCAACTCCATCACCCCACCTCTTCATTTTTTACTCTTCGCCTGAATCGAGTTCTTACAACAAATCCAAAAGGTTTCTTCCCTTCAGAAATAATTGCCAATAGCATTTTCCCCTTCAACCATTTTCTATTTTTTTTCGCCTGATCAACTGTTATGCTTCCACTCCATTTCAGATTGCCATTTATCATCGCAGCGTAACCTTCTACAAAAAGTTCAACCACTTTATTAAGACTCTGGGTATTATATGTAAGCCCAATTTCCATCAATGCATACACCTCGGGTTCATATTCAAGAATATTTCTTACATTCGAACTTACAAATCTTGTATTAAGATTAAGATCACAAAATATCACAATCTCTTTTTCGCTTTCGCACAGATATTCAAGTAAAATTCTTTCGCTGCCTTTTCCCCAGTCTGGTTTCCATTCCCATTGTGTCAGATACCCTTTAATTGTTCCGTCATCAGAGCAATCACAATCAAACAACACTTTCTTTTTTTCATTATTAATCTGCCAGACTATTTCATTAATTCCCTTGTAAATATCAATCTGACCTGTAAAATTTTTTATGTTTTTGCCAATAAACATATTTGCAGGGACATTCATCCAGCAGTTATTGTTACCACTAAAAGCCTTTATTATAGTTTTATCACTGTCGCATTCAATAAACATACCTGGAAGGCTTATGGGATCAAGCTGCTTATTATCGACATATTCAACCTCTCTTAAAACCAGTATGAACCTTTGTTTACTTCGATCACCTGCAGGCAGGTATGTTATGCTCATTTCAATGTCTGTTTCCATTTGGATTTTTGCCGATGGATTCTTTGTTCCTTGACCTTTGTGAACAAACCTTAAAAACGGCTTCCCGGATGGATTTAATGTTACCGTTCCTTCTCTCTCCCATTTCTCCTGGGCTATTTCTCTTATTTGTTCCAATCTTTCCTTTATTATGTCATTTGAATACTCATCAAGCATGTCCATCAGATATCTAGGCTCCCTCATCCCCTCATATGCAGCCAGAACACGTATTGCAGAAGCCGTTCTATATATGATCCTGAAATCTCCGTCACAAAGAATTATCCCATCAATCATACTGTTCCCATAGTATTCAATCTGGTCTTTATAGGTTTTATTTTCAATATATCCGTTCTTCAACTGGTTTATATCTGACATTATCATATGAATTCTCTCGAGATGTTGATTCTTCCATTCAGGATAAGAATTTACCCTATACCAATTTTTAACGCCTGCAACTGCATTGACAATAAGAATATCTTCCGAATGTCTCCTTCCCTTAATTGCCATAAGTGTTTTCTGATCCATCATTTTATCCATTACAATTGTTTGGAATTGTTTCCCAACGAGAGTTTCCGGAAGCATTTTGATGTCATGCAATCCACTGCCTTTTGCCTCAAGTATCTGCAGATCAGGGCCCATCATGAGATAAATTGAAGGTAGATGCTCTTTAAAAAACAAATTCGATCCACCTGTATTCTCTTTTTCTTCTTCAACTCCCAATAATGGGACATAGCATCTGGATATGTCAGCACAATCCTGAAGCATATCAAGGATGACTGCTCCCTGGATATCTGCTGTACTTATCATATGGACCAGAATTCCCCATAATGAACCCTCTTTTATTACAGGCAAAATTAATATTTCTTGTATATTTCTTGTATCATGACCGTTTATCGAAACAAGTGCCGGTCGTCTTGTTGATAACTTTCCAATTATATCCGGTTTTCTTACAAACCTTGATATATTGTTGTCTTCCAGCGACTCACCCCAGCCCTCAATCATCCTGCAATGGCCATTGTCTATAAGATTATACAGTGATGAGCCTGTTATCCCGTACTGTTTACATGTTTTTTTTAAGAAAGATCGCAGAATACCTAGGACTGGGGTCTGTTTATCAATCATAGCGTTTTTCATGCTATCATATTTATATCTTTTTCGTTAAAATGTTCAATACGGAATTAATTACGGTTTTATAATACTCATTTTTAATTTCATTGACTGGATTAACTTGTCATGATACTTCCCGATTAGAGATATTATAATATGATTTTTGATGTTTCCATCACAAACAGAATTATCAGTATCGCAAATAAATTAAGGTTTGTTAGATCCCAACTGGTTTCAAACATAAGTTCCGGCACACCCCTCTTGCTCTGGTCATGGCCCGAAATATCTGCCCCACTATCCAAGGTTTTCAATC
Source organism: uncultured Bacteriovoracaceae bacterium (assembly GCA_964400685.1). Classification (GTDB taxonomy): domain Bacteria; phylum Desulfobacterota; class Desulfomonilia; order UBA1062; family UBA1062; genus DATCTV01. The sequence goes on from CAYNVT010000110.1 coordinate 8,829, forward strand.
TTGACTCAAGATATTTTTTTGAAAGCATGAAATCCTGCTCACCCTTCTCGGATGACACAATGAATCTTTCTGAAACAGATCTATCCCATCTGAACAGAAGTGGCATATCGGGTTTCATAATAATGCCTTTAAAAATAAATAACGAAATCATGGCAATATTATTTGAAGAAGGTCCTGAAAAAATAAACCGGACTATTGATGATATCGATTCCATTATCAATCTGGCAGCTTCAATTGAATCCTCATATATGGATACAGAAATCGGAACTGCCAACACATCTGCTACATTTCCCGCTCTTTATAAAAAAATCCTGAATGAAGTTATCTCTGATGTTGTTCTCAGGGTGGCTGAAGATGGAACCATCATAGACTGTATGGGCTACAGTATGGTCGACAGCGGCTTCTCCAGGGATGAGATAGTTGGATTAAACATTGTTAACTTTACCTTGAAAGACCTGGATTCTGAACCCTGGTCTTCTCCATATGAGGTGATTAATTATGTCCTGAGCGCTCCTGCAGTTGACATGGTTATATTATACAGATCTGGAGAAAAACATTGGTTACAGGCAAGAGCCATTTCCTGTACTGACAGAAATGGCTCAATAGAATACCTTTGTTCTCTTACTGACATTCACAATTATAAAGTAACTGAAAAAAAATATAATGAACTCAAAACCCTTCATGACAAAATTATGGAAAATATCATAGACGTTGTCTGGATTATTGACCTGGAAACACTTAAATACACATATATGTCTCCAAGCGATGAAAGGGCCAGGGGCTATAGCAGGGAAGAGGCAATGTCAAAAGACATTCGGGAGATAATGCCTCCTGAATACCATGAACTTTTTATGGCAATGCTTGCTGAAGAGTGGGATAAAGAAAGAAAAGGGATTGCCCCCAAAAACAGATATCAGAACGTACCTATGCTGGAATTGTGTAAAGATGGCTCAACCTTTCACTCTCAGATGCTCATTTCAGCAATCAGAGAAGAAACAACGGGTAAACCGCTTGAACTTATTGGTATATCAAGAAATATAGAAACTCAGTGGAAACAGGAAAAGGAACTTGAACACCAGAAAGAAAGCTTTAGGGCTTTAGCTAATTTAGTATCTGAAGGGCTTGTCATTTGGGAATATCTGGAAAAAGAGAATAGGATAGTCCCTTCTTTTATTTCTCAAGGTGTTTCAAAGTTAACAGGATACCCTACAGAGGAAATTGCTCAGATTCTGAATTCAAGAACAGATATCGACATGATATTTGACAGTACACTTATAGCTGATATGGAAGATTTTTTATTTAATAGAAAACCGGTCTTCAGCGGTTTTAAAAAAACTTTTAATATCAAAAGGGCTGACAACAGCCCTGCATTGATTGAAGTCAACATTCATCCTTTTGCCTACAATGTAACCGAAACGGGAATGAAAAGAAAATTGCTCACAACGGCAAAGGATATATCAGATCAACGAGACATAAATTGCATGTTTGAAAAACTCTCTACCCCTGATTTTTCCGCCAGTTATATCGGCATGATTGATAAATCGGCCAATGTTATTGAATCAAACTGGGCCTTGAAGACTCTGTCTCAAAACTGCAAGGAATGGGATACATCTTTGTTCTATTGTATAAATGATCAATCAAAAACAGTTCTTCATGATGCCCTGTCCCTTGTACTTAGAGATAAAATCATAACTGACCCGTTTGTCCTGGTTTTCAAAAGGCATAAAGGGGAAAAGGTTTATAACAGATTAACTTGCTGTCTGGCCCCGGCATACAGAGATGGCAAACTTGCAGGCGCTCTCATTGCAGGGAGACGGATCGAATCAAATACTCTTAACCAGAGTTTTACTGACGCCATGAACAAGTCTTCCCTGAACTTCACTTATGCAACAGACCTCAACCTTAACATGTTTTTCATAAGCAAATCAGCCTCGTATTTGCTCGGCTATGAAATGAGCAGCTTATCGTCAATGGAACTTGGTACAATAATGCCATATGACAGCCTCATCAGCTTATCTTCATCATTTGAAAACGGCCTTAAGGCTTCATTACTCAGAAATGAATGGGAAGACCATGTGCATGTTTCTTATATAAAGAAGGATGGCAACATAATTGACGGGTTATCAATAGTTAAACTGGTTTATAAAAACGAAAAGCCGGCCGGATTTGTCGTATCGACACAGATTGAGAGTAAACATAATTAAAAAAGCAGCAATTATCTTACTGAAAAATCCGGAATTGCTGCTTTTTCATCGCTGCCCGATCTGCAAACTTTTTGTGTAAACAAGCCAGGGAAGCAGTTCCCAGCCCTTTAACTGTGACTAATTTTTCATTTCGTCTATTTTTCTCAGGATATTCCATGCCAGGTTAAAACATTTTTCCACCATTTCCATGTCAACATTCTCAAGAATATCACTTGGCTGATGCCAGTTTTCAAATCTGCCGTCTTTGGAAAGCGCAATCAAGGTAATTGTCCTGAAACCGTGCTTCACAGCAATACTGCTTTCCGTATAGGCCCCGATAAAGTTGCTGCATGCCTTTGCGCCAATTTCAGGATTTTCATCTCTTACTGCATCAGCAATTAACAAAAGTCCGGGATCACTCTTGGCCTCATATAAAAACTTTTCTCTTGTCAGGTAGCAGATTTCCGCATTGGGACTGCCGACACTGTCTATTGTTATCCATGCAGCATTATTGAGCTCATCCTTATGGCTGAGCGCAAACGAATCGGCACCATAACAGCCCACTTCTTCGCATCCTGTAAAGACTATCCATGTTTCCGTATAGTTCAGGGGCATCTCTTTTATTTTTTCTGCGAGCTCAAGACATACAGCAACGCCAGATGCATTATCATTGGCCCCTTCGGTATAAGGAGTAAAATCAGTCTGTAAGGTAATTATGAGTATCGCCGCCATGATCACGCAAAAAGGAGCGGTAACAATATTCCAGTACTGCCAGGGAAGGAGCGCTGAAAGACCAAATATGAGCATCATGATAATCGCTGATGCAAGACCGATCGGTACAAGAACATCGAAAATTTTAACCCATAGGGGAGAGGAGAATGCCAGAGGTGTCCTGTGCGTATCCATATGTGCCGTCAATATAACTTTTTCCCGTGTCTCATTCTGTGGTTTTATCTTCAAAATGACATTCTGGCTTTCCCCTTTCGGCAGAATAATTCGAAACAGGTTCTGCTTGAAAAGCAGTTCGGTGATCACTGAGACAATGGAAATCAAAGTGATAAAAAACGCAATAACAGGATATTTTAATATAAACAGCAATTCTGCAATCAGGACCAGGAAAGCAAACAATGCATACGGATACCATCCTGATTTTGCACTGATAAATGATTCTTTTGCCGGCTTATATCCGGATTGAACCAACTTTTCAGTAATATACTCTGCTGCTTCTGTTTCTTTTTCAGTTGTTGATCCCCTGGGTCCGATTTTTTTTGCTATTTCACCAATATACTTGTCTGCTTTCATAATCTTTCCTTTAATTTGTTATTATTATAATGTATAAACTTTTTTCTGATAAATTTAATATCATATTCCCTTGGGCATATAAATTATGAAAAGAGTTGTCAGCGTCAGTCTCGGTAGTTCCACAAGGAATAAAACAGTTAAAATTACCCTTATGGGCGAAGAAATCTCAATTCAAAGAATTGGAACAGATGGCAATGAAAAGTCTGCAAAAAAATTATTCGAAGAATTAGACGGAAAAGTTGATGCCCTGGGTGTAGGTGGAATTGACCTTACGGTTGGAACACTGTCTCATAGTTTTCCAATACTGGCAGCTTACAAACTAATTGAAAATGTAAAGAACACTCCTGTTGTTGATGGAAGGGGTTTGAAACATACCCTAGAATACAAAGCCGTTCAATATATGACAGATATAATTGGCCCGGAGATTAATCCGAAACGGGCAATGTTAACCTCGGCATTGGATAGATATGGAATGGCTTCGGGTTTCGTTGATGCCGGCTATGATATGACATTCTGTGATTTCATGTTCGGACTCAATATACCTGTTCCTGTTAAAAGCATGAAATATGAAGATTTTCTGATATCTCTGATGGCACCGGTTGTAAGCCGTTTACCCATAAGATATCTGTATCCCACAGGCACTAGACAGCTAGAAAGAATTCCACGATTTAAAAAATGGTATGACTGGGCAACTGTAGTTGCCGGTGATTCCATATACATACTTAAGCATATGCCTGATTCACTTATAGGAAAGGTGATATTTACCAACACAACTACTGTTGATGATTATGTGACTTTCAGAAAAGCCGGTGTCAGGTACCTCGTTACAACAACACCAAGGTATGATGGAAGAAGTTTCGGAACCAATGTTCTGGAAGCAGCACTGATTGCCGTATCTGGAAAAAAGCGTCTTCTAGATGCTGATGAACTATCAGAAATGATTGCAGTCCTTAATCTTCGCCCAAATATCGAAAAGCTATATTAGATAAAAATAGTTTTTTTCCCAAACATGTCACACATAAACCCTTTATTTCCCTGATTATAAGATGATTATTTTATCCGTTTTACTATCAATAACCTCTCCGATTATCTTTGCGTTGCCGATGCCTGTCTCGTTCAATTCCTTAACGAGTCTTTCAGCTTCGAAGAAAGGCAGGGCTATCAGCAGCCCGCCGGAAGTCTGAGGATCAAAGAGACACATAAGCCTGTCATCATCGATTCCCTGATTTTCGATTATACCAATCCTGAAATCACGATTGCGGTAGGCTCCTGCAGGTATGAAACCCATTGATGCAAGTTCGAGGGCTTCCGGTATAAAGGGTATCTTTTCCGCATTAAAGATTATCCCTGTCCCTGCCCCCTCAATCATTTCAGCTGCATGGCCTATAAGCCCGAAGCCTGTCACGTCAGTACATGCATGAACATCATAATTCTTCATTTTTTCTGCCGGTTTTCTGTTGAGCTCGGACATCAGTTTTATGACATACTCTATTGTTCCTGATCCTGCTTCTGACGCCTTTATTGCAGTTGCAATTATCCCTGTTCCAATGGGTTTGGTTAGAATGAGTGCATCGCCGGGTTTAGCGCCTGTGTTTCTTAATACCTTATCGGGGTGTACAAAACCCGTTACGGAAAGACCGTATTTTATCTCGGCATCTTCAACACTGTGACCTCCGACGAGAAGCACCTCTGCTTCTCTCATCTTGTCGGAACCCCCCTTGAGGACTTCTTCAAGCACTGAGACATCCATCGTACCAACCGGGAAGCAGATAATGTTCATAGCAAGCTTCGGCTCTCCGCCCATCGCGTAGACATCCGAGAGAGAGTTGGCAACAGCAATCTGGCCGAAAGAATAAGGATCATCGACAACAGGTGTAAAAAAATCAAGCGTCTGGATAAGGGCAAGACTGTCAGATACCCGATAAACGCCGGCGTCATCAGGCATGTCCATTCCTATAATCAGATTCTCATCGGTGCTTACGGGTAACGATTTTACAACTCGGTCCAGAACCTCTGGACCTATCTTGCATGCTCAACCCGCACCTTTGACCGTTGTCGTCAGCCTGATCTTTTCTGACTGCATCATGGCCCTCCTGAAAAACAGGATAACTGAAGATTTGCAAATGTAAAGACTTCTTTGAGCTTGAATCTTGCAAAAGACGCATTATTGGGATACACCCCAGAAACATGAACTTCA
>CAYNVT010000111.1:0-14422 GCA_964400685.1 uncultured Bacteriovoracaceae bacterium
ATTGCCAGTTATGAAGGATGTATCTTCATTTCAGTTGCGGATTACAATGGTTTGTCCGTCATACAGGGTCTCTAAAAAAAATTATTTATGACGAATCCTGTTTTTTCCGATAATAATAGCGATGTCAGTTGATATTAAAACCCTATTCATAGTGCAGACGGCTGTTTTCATTTTCCTGGGCTGTTTCATGTACCTGTTCTGGCTGGTGCAGAAAACCTATAAGGGTTTTGTCGATTGGATATTTACGCTCATTCTGGCAGCTGTTTTCTGTATAATGTATATTCTCAGGGGGATCATCCCTGATTACTTGAGCATCATTATAGCGAATGCAGGGATTGCCGGAGTCCTGATATTGAGGCTCAAAGGGACAAAAAGATTCTTCAGCCGCCCCGATCTCAACGTAGCGTACTGGCTTATTCCACTGATAGTGGTGCTTGCCCAGGTATATTTTTATTCTTTTGACGACAAGCCGGTGATACGCTCACTGTTTGTTATGCTTGCCGTCGTTTTCATGACGGCAGCAATTGCAAGGGAATTTTACATAAGCTTGAATCAGGACAGCAAATACCTCAACATAACGCTGTTAATCTTTTTTATCATCTATGGCGGCCTCTTTCTTTGGCGCGGGATAAGCGTCCTGCCATTAAAGGATTATACCCTTTTTTCTTACACGATCGTGCAGTCCATTTTCTTCATTACAGTCCCTCTTTTCGAGATCGGCGTAAATGTCATCTTCATGATGCTTAACTCTCAGCGGACACAGAATAATCTCAACAGGGTTCAGGAAAACTTGAGCCATACAATCAATAACCTCAATAAAAAGCAGGAAAGCCTTGGTTATACGATAAGTGACCTTCAGAGATTCCTCGACGAAAAAGAAAAGTCTGAAGTGGCATTAAAGGAGAGCGAAGAGCGTTATAGAAATCTTATCGACCTTTCTCCTGATGGAATCGTAGTACAGAGGGACGGAAAGATATTATTCATCAACCCGGCCGCATTGAGACTTTTCGGTGCAGGAAATGCCGGTGATCATATCGGCAGGGACATTCTCGATTATATCCATAAAGATAATCATGAAGCGGTCATCAAGAGGGTGAAGGATTTTCAGCATGGGAATGTGATGCCTCCTCTAGAAGTCAAATGTGTTGGTGTTAACGGGAATGTCGTCAATGTTGATGTATCGATGGGCAGGCTGACCTACCACGGGAAACCGGCTGTAGTTAATATCCTGCATGACATCTCAGAGAGAAAAATGGCTGAGGTTGAGCGGCGTAAGATTGATGAGCAGCTGCAGCAGGTACAGAAGCTTGAAAGCCTTGGAGTTCTGGCCGGAGGCATTGCCCACGATTTCAACAATCTTTTGATGGCTATTGTAGGTAATATAGATCTGGCACTGATGAAAATTCCCGTGGATTCTGATTCGGTAAAAAACCTTCTATCGGCTCAGAAAGCCTGTATGACAGCAAGTGACCTTTGTTCCCAGATGCTTTCCTATGCGGGAAAAGGCAGAATCGCAGTCAAACATATCAATATCAACAGCCTCATTAACGATATGAAAAACATGATTTCGGTATCCATTTCCAAACGTGCAACCATACATTATTCATTGATGTCCGATCTCCCGGATATAGAGGCCGATGCGCCCCAGATGAACCAGGTGATAATGAATCTTCTTATAAATGCATCAGAGGCCATAGGTGACAACAACGGTTCAATATGGTTAAGAACCGGTTTTATTAATGGAAGGGACATAACCAAATCAGACCTTATAATGGGTGAAAACATAACTGAAGTGGATTATGTGTTCCTTGAGGTAACTGATTCGGGCTCGGGAATGGACGCCAGGACAAAAGAAAAAATATTCGAACCTTTCTTCACAACTAAATTTATGGGCAGGGGGTTAGGCCTTTCCGCCATATTGGGTATTGTAAAACGCCAGAACGGGGTAATCAGGCTGCAAAGCAAGCCAGGCGAAGGCACATCTTTCTGCCTTTATTTCCCTGCATTAGATCAGGTCTCGCTTGAAGTAATAGCGGAAATCACTGAATGCGACAATAAATGGCGAGGCAGAGGGACTGTTCTTCTGGTCGATGATGAAGAAAATATCATCGATATAGGCATGAAGTTCCTTGAATCAATCGGGTTTGATGTAATGACCGCCCAGAATGGCTATGATGCCCTTGACATATATAAAGAGAATTCGGAACTGATCAAATTTGTAATTCTTGATCTTACAATGCCGATTATGAATGGAATTGAGACCGCTGCAGAAATGATGAAGATTAAAAGTGATGTTAAGATAATCATATCCAGCGGCTATAGTGAAGATGTTGTGATGAAATCTTTTGAGAAAGGCAGTATCGCCGGTTTCATTCAGAAGCCCTACAAATTTCAGAAACTTGTCAATGTAATAAGTTCGATAGTGCAGGGACAGGATCAAGCCGTTCCCTGATTCATCGTGAGAAATGCCATGTCCTAATGCCGAAGCCTCAAAAAACGATTATGATGCCCCCTTTGTTTCGGCGACGGGTGACTCCTTGTGGCAGCGCAGGCAGTCTTTATATTTGGGGTGCCTGGTTACTGGTGCTCCCTTAAAACCGCTCTGATGGCAGCTGAGGCAACTTGTGTCCGATTTGTTCATGACTGGGTGGCTGACGACAGGGGCCTCTTTGCATGAGCTGAACATGAGCAGCATGACCATAATTATTACCGGTACAATTTTTTGCAGTTTCATTGATAAATGTTCTCCTGTGCAAATATAAAATATTCTGCCCTGATCCTTGTTTTATTATCTCTATAATACTAACTGCGGTTTGTTTTAAACCCTGAAAATCTGTACCATAGGTTTAAAGGTTGAATAGCAGAGTTTCAAAATAATGGAATAGGGATCAGGAACAACCGGAGGGCGCTTATACGTGATTTGTATTTCATGTTGATAATATGACGGTTGTAGTTCAGAATCTGGCCTGAGCTTATTCTTGCGCCTGTAATGTCCTGGCAATGTCTTTTGTTTGTGCAATATCAAGAATAAGAAAACCCTTGATCGGGGATAAAATGGAGCAGTTTTCGATTGAAATAAGGGGTTTGAGTAAATCTTTCGGCAGGGTCGATGCCTTGAAAGAGGTCTCCCTTGATATCCCGCGAGGAAAGATAACCGGCCTTCTGGGCCCTAACGGGGCCGGAAAAACCACGCTTATCAAGGCTATGGCCGGCTCGGTCAGACCCTCGTCGGGCAGTGTTTCCGTCTTATCTTATGACCCTGTCAGAATGAGAAAAGAGCTTCGCAAAAAAATCGGCTACATGCCACAAAATCCATCCATATACGAAGACCTCACCGCCAGGGAAAATATAACATTCTTTGCCAGGCTTCACGGTCTTAAGGATTCTGATTCAAGGACGGAAGACATTCTTGAATTCAATGATCTGAAGGACAGGGCCGACGACCCTGTGCATACCTTTTCAGGCGGCATGAAGAAGAGGGTCTCTCTTGCCTGTGCGCTCGTTCATGACCCTGAACTCCTTTTCCTTGATGAGCCTACGGCTGCAATAGACCCGGTGCTCAGAAAAAAATTCTGGGAGATGTTCAGACATCTTGCGGATGCCGGCAAGACTATAATCATCAGCACTCACCTGATGGATGAGGCCCTTCACTGCGATATGCTGGCGCTCTTATCCGACGGGCAGGTACTGTTGTGTGCTCCACCGGCAGATATACTTGAGAAGGGCAGGACTGAAATCGGTATCGGCTTAAGACAAAAGTCTATCAACAGGGTTATCGACAACAATCCCGAAAGCATGGCTGTAGCTCTTCGGGGATACGGGCTCTCGGATGAAGTAGAATCACTGGAGATAAGAAAACCTGATATCGAGAGTATTTTTCTCGAACTGATGGAAGACAAATGAAAAAGGTATTTATTATTGCCGGTCGTATAATGAGGCAATTGAGGCATGACAAGAGGCTGCTGCTTCTCTCCATCATAGGCCCGCTTGTCATAATATATTTTTTAAAGGTATTCTTCGATGCAATCCTGCTGCCTTTTTATATTCCGAAATCAAGATATGTGGTGCCGGTCACGGCCTTTATCGTACACTTCATCAGCTTTGTCACATGCACGATCCTTCTCGTTCAAGAGCGGAGGGCGGGAACTCTCGAGAGGCTGATAATTTCAGGTGTGACGCGCATCGAGATAATTGCGGGCTTTCTGCTCGGCTACTTTGCACTTGTAACATTCCAGACCGCCATCATACAGGCGGAAGCCTTCTGGCTTTTTAAGCTTAAGTTCTCGGCGGAAACAATACTTATACTTTTTGCAGTCACATGGTTGCTGGCAGTTGTTTCCGTTCTGATGGGCATATTCATTTCCACCTTTGCCAGGAACGAGGGACAGATATTTCCGTTTATACCTCTTATAATAGTACCTTCGGCATTTCTATCCGGCATGATTGTGGATGTAGCACGACTGCCGAAATGGGCGCAGGTTTTAAGCCGTATCTTTCCGCTTTATTACGCCAATAACGTAGTTCAACAGCTTGTCGGAGACGAGCGCGCCTTTTTTGTAATACTTATTAATTTCTATGCACTCGCAGGATATGTTGCCGTTCTTCTCCTGCTGGCGGCAAGCACTTTCAAGGATACGGAATAAACAGGGATTCGCTAACTTTTTGCCATGAAATGGAGAACTGTTTTCCTTGTTGTGGTAAAAAATTTGCCGCCTTATCGGAGAAAGATAACGGCTCAATATTTGATTGACATATAACATGATGATATAACAAATTATAGTTTATCTGGCTTTGTTGTTCTAACAGGTATGATTGTTGCAGCGAATTTATTTGAGAATTATGGTAATAAGGATTTGTTTTTAATACGTGAAAAGGGGGGGATTGCATGAAAAGAACAGTATGTCTGATGTTGATGGCCTTTTTGTTCGTATTTGCCGGGTGCAAGACCTACGACAATACGGCTCTGGTCGTAACTACCGATCTGGCGGGGCTGGACAATGAGACTGTTACCCTGGTTAACACCGATGATCTGAGCGTTGCACCTGTCGACCTTTCGCTTGGCAATATGGACCTGCCCAACATGGTGCTTGTCTCACCTGACAGCACCAAGGCTTATGTGGCCAGTGCGCACTATCCGCTCATGGCCGTCGGCAGCGATACCGTGCAGGTCATAGATGTGAAAGGCCGGACCATATCGGATACCCTCGAGGTAAATCATAATGAGTTTCTCAACAGCACCTACATCTACGATATGGCCCTTAATACCGACGGCTCAAAACTATATATAGGCAGCTGGTCCGTCTACCGCGCCTTCATAGACATCTATGATACGGCAACCATGGAGCTTATAGGAACATTCAACACGGACGAGGGTTCTTATCTTGGAGAGGACGCTTACCGCTGGAGCTGGAAACTGGTAGTGCATCCGACTCTCGATGTGGTCTATGTCCTGGCGGCAAACGGAGTTAATGCGAGGGTCAGGGCATACTCCACCGACGGTACACTTCTGAACGGCACCGAATACCCGATTGACTGGTGCGGCCTGGAAAACTTCTATGACTATAAGCTGGCCGTCTCTCCCGAAGGAGACCTGCTTCTTGCTCTGAGTTCAAAGACCTTCCCGTTCAGCATCAACGCTGACGGAAGTCTGAACGTGCTTTATGACACCGATGGCGACGGCATCAGCGACGGCATCGACTGGCAGGCAACGGACGCCGCTACCCTGTACGGCAAGACCAGCATCCTGTTCACAAAGACCAAAGGCATTATTTACATAAATTCGGCGGGAATCCATATCGGGGCCCTTAACCTGGCAGGCGGTTCGGTGTGCATGAACAAGGCCAAGATACTTGCCGAAGACCCGGACCCGTACATCTATACCCTGACCGATTTCGTTGATGATATTCTGCCGTGGATCGTTAAAAAGCTGGGCTTTGACCTGGTATCTGACATCATCGATGCAACACAGCTTTACGGTATCTCGTCTTCGGTCGTGGTGGACAACACCTGCTTCATGTTCATCGCGCCCATACTCACAATGGATGGCGAAGACCTTACCATCCCCAATATCTTCACGGTATTCAACCCCGTCTTTAAAGGCGTTACACCCCTGTGGGTGGGCGGTATGACTACGACCACCTATGCAAATAACATCTCGGTAAACCCGGCAAAGGACACATTGTGCCTGACAAATGCATGGTCGAGCAGCATGGATGTATATTCAAAGAACCCGATTCTCGGCTGGGCAATGATGAAGAAGGAAGGCACAGTTGATCTCGGGGCCGATAAATATCCCCGTGCCATGGGCATGGCAAGCCTGGCCAAATCCTAACCGCACCTTTACTTTAATCCAAACGGGTCCCGGACAGATAAATGTCCGGGACTCTCATTTTATAAAGTCCTTTCTTTTTCGACTGGACGCCTGCCGAACGAAATCAGGAGAAAGGCCAGAGCTGAGAGAATAATTGCGAAACCGGCTATATATACATTTCTGAAGGCGTTATACAGCATGCCTTCGGGGACCTGATTGACGATCTGTTTCAGCGCGGATAAACCCTCATCATGTCCCATGAGAGACATGGAAAAAACCATTTCAAAGAAGGATACTCCGAGCGACATGCCGATGACCCAGACTGTAAGGAAAATTCCAACAGACATGCTTTGCCTGTTTGCAGGCACAGCCGTTATGCAGAACTTGTTATTGGCCGGATAAAAGAACGAGAACCCGATTGAAAGGGCTATCAGATAGGCGACAATCAGCGCCGGACCTTTTATTCCCATGATAAGCGGGAACAGCAGAGACGCACACAAGAGCACGATAATGGACAACAGGCTTATCCTCTGCGGAGAAAACTTATCTGTAAACAATCCGGAAACAGGCGCAATGAAGATATAACAAATCGAATATGTAGCTATCAGAAGTCCTGAATCCGAAGGGCTCATCTTTTTAATGATCCCCAGGAAAAAAGGCATCATGAAAAGGTTGCCGTACTGAAGCATCCCGACGAACAGCCTGGCGCACATTGCAAACCCGTAATCTCTAGACTTGAAAAGAGATATGTCGATTACGGGATTGCGGTTTCTTTTTTCGACGTAAAGGAACATTGCCGAAACAATAAAAAATCCGATCAGGCTCAAAGTGACTCTGATGTTCCTGAGCCCGCTGTATTCTACATATTGCAGGAAATAGGTAAAGAGTGAAAATGCGATGAAAAACAGTATGACTCCCCTGATGTCAAAACCGGCTTTCTTGTCGAGAGGCTCGTCATCCGGAAGGGATCTTAAAATATTGATAAAGGGTATCAATGTCAGAGCTGCTACAAAAATGAAGATATAGCGCCATCCGAAATGATCGGTAATGAACCCTCCCAGAGGATAACCGGCGGCAATTCCGACTGCCAGGGATGAAGAGACGAACCCGAGACCGAGACCCATCCTGTTTTTCCCGATATATCTGGGTATCAGCGTGAAGGCCCCGTTTAAAAGTACGCTTCCTCCCAGTCCCTGAAAGATTCGCAGGATGACCATTGTTCTCAGATCGGGTGCGAATGAGCATAAGAGGGTGCTCAAGATGAACAGCAGATATCCGGCGATGAGGACCTTCTTTATGCCGAAGCGGGTGAAAAACATTGAAATGAGAAGCAGGGTGGATGAAACCGTTATCATGTATGCCGTGGGAATAAAAGCGATATCGCTGACTTTCGCGTTATAGCTATCGGCAATCGACGGCAAAGCAATGTTTACAATGCTGCCGTCAAGGCTGAAAAGAAACGAACCTGTGATTGCCGTTAATACTATTTTCCAGAACATATTTTCAAATTATCGGCAGTTGGGAATGTCATCTTGATATAATATTTAACCATATATTCCCCTGAATAAGAGGATTAACGGATGGGATTTAATCTTGAGTCAAGCCTTTTCTTTTGTTTTAAGGAATTGCTCAACCTTTGGGATCTCCGGTGACTTGACACTCTCCGTGATGTATTTTTCCATACGGACCATGCGTTTTATGCCCGTAAGAGTTCCATAAGGATTGTCGTCGCTGAAGAAGTTCGTAAGGCCCGAAGGGATTCCAACAGGGTCCGCATGTACGATATAGGTCATGCGGGTATGTTCACGGTCGATGATCTCCAGAATGAATATCCCCTTGAGGTCGTACATGCGTACGCGATCTTTTCTCAGAGGACAGTACTGCGAACTTTCCGGTTCCGGCAGACCCTGCAGAACAACCGAGAATACTCCGCGGTTAAAGTCCTTGTTCACAATACTGCGCACCACGACATCCCTGTCGGTAAGCGGCCAGGGCATGTCGGTCACATTGAGTATGATCATATCATCCTTGGTGAAGGCCTTGATCAGGCGGCCTTCCCTGCAGTTGTACATGAACTCAGCATAGGCAGGGATGTCGCGAAGCACCATCTCTATAACTTCTATGCGGGCGTTTACGATGGTCTCCCCCTTGAATTCGCTGATGGGAGAGCCGGGAAAAGTGCGCTTGTAGAGTGTAATACCGTTTTTGTCTTTTATCTTCACCCATGAAGGTTCGGCAGAGAGTTGCATTGGAAGCAGAACAGCCGTCACAAGTATCAGCAGCAGGAGTTTTCTCACCGGCGTGTCCTCGTGTGTGCTCTATTGCGGTTCAGAAATAAAGAGCCTGCGGTAGACCGCATAACCGGGCATAGGTTTTCTAAGGATTGCAAAGTAGCCCAGAACGAATGCGGCCGGCATCCCGATGATAAAGCCTAGAGGCAGGCTTCCCGCCGCCTTGCCGATATAGTTCACAAGCAGGCCTGTTATGGCTGATGACCCGAGCGAGACCACGAAAACACCCATCAGCGAGAAGATAATGAGCTTAAATAGCCCTGTCGGCACCATCTCCCTGGGCAGGGTTTCATCGGCCTCTGCCCCTTCCTTGATCCATTTCGCCATAGGGAAAAGGATTCCCGGTACTATCACTATGCCCATGGTGTAAAGGGTCAGTGCGACATTGCTCCAAAAGAAGTCTATTCCCATATATTTGCCCGGTGTCCAGGGCGTACCCGTAATTGTCGGGTCATAGAGAAAACGCTGCCAGCCCAGTCCATCCCATCCGTGAAGGAGTATGAAGAACATGCAGAAGTAACCCAGGAACCACTGGAGATGTCCTAAATAGTAGTGGCCCTTCTGGAATAGTTTGCTTGTAACCCAGAAGCCGAGTATCCCCTGGGTTATGTTGGTGATGGCAAACAGGTTAACCAGCCAGGCCGGAATATCGGTGTGGGTGTATGCCACCTGCATGGTCTCCCAGTGTGGAAAGTTCCAGAGCAGATATATCCCGGACGGTGCGAAGGCGCACGCAAGAAATATCAGATTATAGATGAAGTAGCGGTTCTGAAAGACCGACGGCTTGTCTTTATCCGATAAGGTCAAATCTTTGCAGCATGTAAGCGCACGAATCTGCCTTCCTGCCGCTGCGGCAAAACCGGACCCGATTGCATAAGACCAGAAAATGTCAACCTGAACCATGAAATCTCCTCCCGTAATCTATTAAATTTCCGGCAATCTAATGGATAAACCGGATTAAAGCCCTGAATTTGCAATTAATTTAAACTGGAGCCTTATATTTTTACTGTGAGGTTATGTTTTCAATAATAAAGCCTGTCGCCAGATCGGGGCCGCCAAGTTCCACGGGGTCACCTTTCATGGAGTCCGGAATAAAGATTGAGTCCATTCCGATTGAGTCCTTGTTGGCTGAGGTCGGAAGGTCTATCCGGGTTCCATCAACCCACATGCAGGCCCTGCGCTTTTCATCAGCTCCGTCGGCGTAACCGGTGCCTCCCGATACATAGGCTTTCCCGCTATATATCTCCACATGCCATGCAACCCCTCCCAAGGTTTCATCGAGACGGGACAGGAGCGTTTTCACCCCGTCATTCCATAATACGGGTCTGTATATTGATTCGTTTTCCTCTGTGATGAATCCTGCGGCATAAACTTTTGCACCATATACATCCAGCGAAAATACCATACCGAAGGCCCCGTCATCAGGGTCAACAAGGTAATGAATATTATTGTTCAGCCAGTAAGCCGGTTTTATGAGAAGCCTTTCTGCCCATCCCGCCGCATACAGCTTTCCGTTTGAAATGACTATCGAACGGATGGCTCCTTCACTTGCGTCTGCGAGATCCAGCATGTTGAGATTTCCATTCTTCCAGTATGCAGGCCTGTGTCCGTCAACTGCATTAAGCCATATCGAGCCTCCGATATATAAATCCGCATCCGAAACTATAATGGAATATGCGGTTCCTCCCTCAGCCCCGGCACTTACAGGAAGTTTTTCAGGTACTGAATCTGTCCACAAAACAGGCGACAGACCGTCCATCCCGGCTACATACACTTTACCCTGTGATACGATAATCGAGCAGCCGTGTCCTGAAGTCGATTCAACAGGAAGCGCATGAATCTCTTCGTTTTTCCAGTAGGCGGGCTGGGCGCAGTCATACTGAGGATCATCCTGGCAGGGGACATAGTAAATTCCGGCAGAATAATAATCACCTTCGTAAACTGATATATCATTAAGCTCTCCACCGTCGGCGCCTTCCGGGATGTCAAGAAAACTGAGTGTCCCGTTCTCCCATAAACCGGGCATGACGGTGGGCGTATCGGAATCGGAGACGGCTGAACCGGCAGGAATGATTCTAAAAGACTGGCTGATGCTGTCAGTTGAGCTTTTTGAGCATGAAGAAAGATATAAAACCGATGTAAGAACATATAATAAAATAAGCACATTTCTTTTCATCATTGGCATTTTCCCCGTCAGATAAAGTTTCTATCTATCATTTTAACCAGTAAAGAAATAATATCCGGATTATATTAAGGAGGCAAGTATGAGGGTAAGGACTTTTATAATTCTGGGTGTAATAATCGCCTTTATCTTTCCTGCGGCTGCCGCAAACGCGGGCGGGTCGTTCCTGCTTGATGATATCAAACCTGTAATCGAAAAATCGCCGGATATACAGAAATTCCTTTTCGCAACGCTTGAACTTGAGAAAAGCGGCCAGGCAAACCGCATCGGAAACAATGTCAACCCGAGGCTGGGCGGCACCCGGCTGGGGCCTTACTGCATCTACGCAAAACCCAAAGGAGCCGCAGGAAAAAATACATTGGAAGTCTGTATCAATACGGAATATCATTTCAGGGACAAGGCCGGAAGACCCTGCACGCTTGAGCAGGCCTACAGCGTAACAGAGGATTTTGTCTCAGTAGAAATCAAGCCCGTAAAGGAGTGAAGCAATAATGGGAAAATTCAGGAACCTGATACTTAAGGATGAAGTGTGCCCCTGGTGGCTTATATGGACGTTTGACAATCCGCTCAGAAAACTCCTGCAAAGACCGGAAGAAATCCTGAAAGGCCTTGTGAGAGAGGGGGATACGGCTATTGATATCGGATGCGGGACAGGTTATTTCACCATTCCGCTCGCCGGGATGGTCGGCAAAAACGGAAAGGTGATTGCTGTCGATCTGCAGGAAAGGATGCTTAAGGGCATGGAAAAGCGCGCCTGTAAAAGCTGTATGAATGACAGGATCATTCCTCATAAATGTACACCCGGTTCTCTTGATATAACCGAACGGGCTGATTTCATACTGGCCTTTTACATGGTTCATGAAGTCCCTGACCAGAAGCATCTTTTTGGTGAAATAAAGCGGATACTCAAGACGGGAGGAAAAATCCTCGTGGTAGAACCAGGCTTTCATGTCAAGGCAGACGCCTTTGAAAAGACCATAAAAACAGCCCAGTCGTGCGGACTGAATCTGGTTGCGCTGCCCAGGTTCAGCTTCAGCAGGGCGGCAATATTCGCAAATCAGGGCAATTGACTAAACGATGGCCCGTATTCTATAAGCCAATCCCATGAAAGAATGGTTTGTGGTAAACACGAATCCGCGTGAAGAACATATGGCAATGGCCAAACTCAGGCAGGGCGGGTTTGAAGTGTATCAGCCTCTCATGCAAAAGTATGTTTTCCATGCCAGAAAAAAAACACTGAAAAAAGTGCCCCTGTTCCCGAACTATATTTTCGTATGTTCAGAGAACACAGATGCCGAGCTTTTCAAGGTCAAATGGTGCCGGGGTGTCAGACGCATGCTTATCGACAACAACAATCCTGTGCCGATCTCGGCGGGCTTTGTCGATATGCTCAAGGATATTGAAACAAAGGGTGAAGGCGTAATCAAGAAGCCTGTCGAGTATGAAAAGGGCGAGCTTGTCAGGGTAATGTCGGGACCGATGAAGGATGTTATCGGTATTTTCGAATCATGGGATTCCGATGAGGGCAGGGTAAGGATTCTCGTTGAGATAGTAAACCAGCAGGCCAGGGTGGTCCTCCATTCTTCCATGCTGGAGAAGGCATAAATACCGGGAGGTTCTGATACATACCGTTTTCGGCAATACGAGGGGATTGAAGGCGCCCGATATAAGGGCACTAGAAAGGCTTTATCGAAGGAAACTTCCGGCTGAGGCCGTTTTCACGCCCGAGATTGCTTACGAAATCTGCCGCATATCATGGACATCAGGCATACAGACAGGAGTCATCCTCGACCGCTTCGGCCAAGTCCAGTACGTGATAGCGGGTACCGCAACCGGCCTTACAATACCTCCTCTCGACCGCAGGCGGACTCATCATGGAAGGCTGCAGGGGCTGAGGCTTATACATACACACCTGGGTGACGGGAACCTGTCTGCCGAAGACCTGACCGACCTGTCGCGCCTGAGGCTCGATATGATATGGGCCATCGATGTCCTTGACGGAGGCAGGCCCGGATTTGCATACGGCGCCCACCTTTCTCCGGATGACGGCATGCGGCTGGAATGGAAGCTTCTGGACCCTGTAAGGACCGACCGTGTAAATATAGAGTTTGACACCTTCATTTCGGAACTCGAGGCCGATATCGGCAGAATGCGGTCCGCCAGAAAGGTTGAAAGCGGGGACAGGGCCATACTGGTTGCTGTCGGAAATGACCCTGAAGATATCGAGATACGTACTGAAGAGCTGAAAGACCTGGCCGCTTCCGCTGAAATAGACGTTCTGGATACAGTCATACAGCGCAGGCCCAAGCCTGACCCGAAATACATTGTCGGCAAAGGCAAACTGAATGATATATACATAAAGGCCCTGGCCGCAGATGCAAATCTCATCGTATTCGACCACGAGTTAAGCCCTTCACAGTCACGCTCCATATCCGAAGTTATCGACATGTGCGTGCTTGACCGCACGCAGGTTATACTGGATATTTTTGCAAAGCGCGCCCGGACCATGGAAGGGAAAATCCAGGTGGAGCTGGCCCAGCTCAAATATAATATGCCCAGACTCGTCGGCAGGAATCCGGCTCTCTCCCGTCTGCTGGGCGGCATCGGCATCAGGGGGCCCGGAGAATCCAAACTCGAGATCGACCGCAGGCGCGCCAAAGAACGTATGGGAAGGCTGGAAAAAGAGGCCAGGCATATCAGCGAGAAAAGGGCCCTTACCCGCAGAAAGCGCCAGGAAAAGAATCTGCCCGTGATATCCATCATAGGCTATACAAACACCGGTAAATCGCCGCTTCTCAATACACTTACAAAGAGCAATGTCCTGGCTGCGGACATGCCTTTTGCAACGCTGGACCCTTCCAGCAAACGCCTGAGATTTCCAAAGGACATCGAGGTAATTATCACTGATACCGTGGGTTTTATACGCGATCTGCCCCCTGATTTAAAGGCTGCGTTCATGGCCACGCTGGAGGAATTGAATGATGCAGACCTCCTTGTCGAGGTGATAGATATTTCAGATCCGTTCATTGATTACAGGATGCAGGCGGTCAATGACATCCTTTCCGGTCTTGAGCTCGAGACAAAACCCCGTCTCAGGGTCTTCAACAAGATTGACAAGGCGGATAAGGAATATGTCGATGTAATGACCCGGCGCTATGACGGCGTGGCTGTCTCAGCCCTTGACCGCAAGACGTTAAAGCCCCTTATAGAAAGGCTTGAAAGGTATTTCATGCAATAGCGGCAAGCTGTTTGAATCAGATTTGGTTGAAAAAGCAGGAACCCGAAAGATTTAAGATGGCGCCCGTCAAATTTTTATTAGAAGAAAACAGCTCAATGCTACTTCGAAGAAGAAAATATCAGAGAGGGCAATTGTAATATAAAGTCTCTGATTTTATAGTATTGCTGCAGCATTCTATAGCCTCGCGAAGATTGGATCAGAGTGAGAGTCCTGATCTGTTGTTGTATAAGGTAATCTTGCTGATTAATAAGCGCTTCTAACTCATGGATCCTCTGGAGTGATTCACGAGGACTGCATGCCCCGGTAAAAGATTCGGCAAGTTTTTCACCGGGAAGCGTGTACTCGTACAGCCCCGGCTTCTGCTTATTCCATACGAACGGTTCATCAGGATGATGGAAGAG
>CAYNVT010000112.1:0-14318 GCA_964400685.1 uncultured Bacteriovoracaceae bacterium
CATTCCAACTCTGGGAAGCCCTCCAAATAGCGCTCCGAATAATTGATGGCATTATGATTGGCATGATTGAAGTACATATTCGAGAGAGCAAATTGGGAACCATCTGTATCCGGGAAATCGGGAATATGCTTCATCTGATCGAAGAGAGCCCACCAGATTTGGTGAGAACCCCTAGTCTTCAACAGGTCTTTTGCCTTATTAGCGGACATTGCCTTTACCCCATCCATCGTTAGATAGATGAGTATCATCGGCCGTTTCTTGTCACCTTTGGCCTTTGAATCAAGTTTTACAATATTGATAAAGAACAAGTTCAGAAGCGCCTTGATGGTGTAGAAGCGACTGTAGTATGCCGTCACGTGTGCCCAAGATGGCATTGGTTTACGTTCAAGAGAGAAGTAGGCCAGCATCAGATAGAATGACCTATAGAAACACGCTGCACTCCAGTAGAAGTGGCGCTGAAGGAGGTCTGCGGTCGGCCGCGGTGTCGCAGCCGAGCGTTCAGTAAGAGCTTCCTCGACCGCTGAAGGTGCATCCTCGTTAGGGCTTCCTGACAGCACGTCCGAAAAAGAAAGCCGATGATACTCGAATCTGATAGTAGCCTGGGAATAGATATCTCTAAGCCTGGCTACAGTTACCGGGAATAGCGGATCGAGACGGACATGCGTTGACGCCGGATCTGACAGATTGGATGTTGGTGACTCTCCCACGTCAATTCCCCTCCATTTGCTTCTCGTCGACAGCGCAGATAACGGACATTATCAACGGCGCGGCTCCATAGCAGTCACATAAATTATCTTTGAAAAACCTGAAGCTTGATTTTGAAGCCATCCTGAAACCCTCCCCCCCAAATTATCTGCAAGCAGATAATTCTCAACATGCAATATTTTAGCACGGCCCCGGCCAGTCATACAGAATAATCCTGATAAACGCATTACGGGCATAACCGTTGTGGCCTCATAAATGCCTTGCCCGCAGCCGGGAAAGAACATATATGTCCTGAGATGAACTATTCCCGTCTGGCGCGATCAGTCATATCAGGCAAGGTGCTGTCAAAAAAAACGGCGCTCTCCATCCTGGCCGTCTCCGACGACGATTCACTGGGTCTTATTGATGCGGCCTGGCAGGTGCGAAGGCATTTTTTCGGAAGGCGCGTGCAGGTTCAGGTCCTGAGCAATGCAAAGAGCGGCATATGCACCGAAGACTGCCATTACTGCTCGCAATCCAGCGTCTCCAGTGCCGGGATAGCGCGCTACGGGCTCAAGGCTGTGGAAGAACTCGTATCCGAGGCAGCCAATGCAAAAAGGCTTCGTGCGCACCGGTTCTGCATGGGAATGAGCGGGCTCACGTTAAGCGATCCTGAAGTTGACGCCCTTTGCGGTGCTGTCAGTGCCATCAAGGAAAATGTCGGAATTCCGGTCTGCTGCTCACTGGGGTTTCTCACGCCTGATCAGGCAGGGAGACTCCGTGCTTCAGGACTCGAACGCATCAACCACAACCTCAATACCAGTGAACGCCACTATCCCAACATATGCACGACGCATTCATGGGCCGAACGCGTACGCAACCTTGAGATATGCCGGGAAGCCGGGCTCGAACTCTGCTCCGGCGGCATCATAGGCCAGGGTGAGACGGACGAGGACATCGCGGACATGCTGATGACTCTAGCCAAAATAAGGCCGGAATCCGTGCCTGTAAATTTCCTCATCCCGGTCAAGGGAACCCCTTTCGAGACGCTTAAAACTGGTCTTACACCCATACGCTGCCTCAAGGTGCTGGCATTGGCGAGGCTTCTCAACCCCGCAGCGGACATTCGCGTTGCCGGAGGAAGGGAGGTCCACCTTAGGAGCCTGCAGCCCCTTGCTCTTTTCATCGTGAATTCGATATTCGTGAACGGCTATCTCACCGAGGGCGGCCAGCCGCAGGACGAGGCATTGCGCATGATCGAGGACGCTGGTTTCGAGATCGAGGTCTAAGAGATAAGACGCCTTGCCTTGATCCATGACAAATTGACCATTTTGTCCCATTTCAAGGCTTAAACCTTTAGCTTCCCGTGCTCCTGTTTCTTCCAGACGAAGACGCCCAGTGCCCTACATCGATAAAATCTGGTAAGCTGGCTTACATATCTGATTCATTTGTCTTCCGGCGCCAAATCAGGATGATTTGCGGCCAACCACAAACCGACTTCCTTTCTGATAAGCTCGGCCAATGACAACATCTCAGTCGCTTCAAGGTCTGAAGCGCTTCCCGCTCTTTCGTAACCGCCGATATTCCTTTTCTTTCTGAACTTTTCAAGCTGTGCAACGACTTTTGGCTGAGCATTTATTGTAAATACAAGGGATTGTATGACCCTGAAATGGTGTGCTTCCCTTGAAGCCCTATATCCACATGCCGCCAGAGCCGCAGTTGCCGACTGAATTGCAGCATTGTATGCGATATTGTGTTTCCAGTCCGAACTCAATCCGGGAGTCTGACAGTCCTTTATATCACGGTCGGCTAAATCAAGAAGATCGCCAATCTCCTGACGGCTTGTTGTATGGGCTGCAATCCACCCATTACTGAGCCAGTTTGTTAAGCTCATTCTCGTCTCCAATCAGGAAAATCTTCTGTTCCCTCATGAGGGCTGTCAAAAAATGGTTTTTCTCTTTCAGTTTCTTCCTGAACTCTGCAACAGGATATACATTGGGGTTTATCTCCCTGCCGACATCATTCTGGGCTTGTCCAAGGCTTTCAACCACATCCGAAAATGACACATCCCCGATTATCATTAAATCGACATCACTGTCTTTGCGTTCCTTGGCGCTGGCGAACGATCCATAAATAAAGGCTGATTTAATCTTATCAGAAAATGTAGTAAGGGATGCCTTTATCAAATCTCCCATTCCAGCGGTTTTGATAATTATGCCCTTCAATTCTGAATATATCGGGCATTTATCGTTAGCCTTGTATTCAAGCATGTTGCCTCTTGGCTCGACCTTAATGATTCCTGCTCTTGTCAGTAATTTTAATTCTCGCTGAACTGAGCCTATGCCTGTATTGCTGAATCTGGCAATTCGTCTAAGATAGAATTGCTCCTCGGAATGGGTATAAAGAAGGGACAATACCGCCCTTCTGGTTTTTCCAAATAGAGTCGTTGATATTATATCTAAATCCGACTGCGTACCCATATTAGTTACTATTGTACTAATATTGAGATCGTTTTCAAGGTATTTATTTCAAGCTGCGCGAGGGTACTAATTTTTTTCATAGCAGAACCGGGTTAAAAGCCATCCAGAAAAAACCCGGTTTAAGCAAAAGGCTTGCACAAAAACAATCAATCCCTTAAAATAAATATCAGTCAGCAACTGGCGTTCTAGATGGAAATAACCATCGGGAAGCTCCATTCTTCTGCCGTACGCCTGGGCAGGAGACAACAATCAAAAATATATGGAGGGACCTATGGTTAAAAAGACACAAAACACACCGATCAAAAAATCTCCTTCGGAAAAGCCCGCACATTCCCGTGAACATCAAATCAGCAGCAACTGGAAAGCCCTTGAGCAAAACGACCCGGATGTATTTCAGGCCATAGTGGGAGAAGAGAAAAGGGAAAGCAAAGGGATTGAACTGATCCCGTCGGAAAACTACACCTATCCCGAAGTTCTGGCCGCAAACGGCTCCATATTCACGAACAAGTATTCAGAAGGCTATCCGGGCAAGCGCTATTATGGCGGACAGGAATTTACAGACAAAATCGAGAGTCTGTCCATCGAGAGGGCAAAAAAGTTATTCCGCTGCGAGCATGCCAATGTACAGGCACTCTCGGGTTCGCCCATGAACCAGGCAGTTTATCTGGCCTTCCTCAAGCCGGGGGACACCATCCTCGGCATGGACCTTTCCCATGGGGGTCACCTGACACACGGCGCACCGGTATCGCACATGGGCAAGCTCTTTAATTTTGTCAGGTATAAAACCGATACCGAAAATTCGGGTAAAATCGATTTCGATCTTCTGATAAAAACGGCAGTGGAAACGAAGCCCAGGATCGTGCTGTGCGGCTACACATCATATCCCAGAGACTATAACTATGAAGACTTCAAAAGGGTGGCCGATGCGGTAGGCGCCATCACCATGGCGGATGTCTCCCATATCGGAGGGCTGATCGCAGGCGGGGTCATGAGGAACCCCTTTGACAGCGGTTTTGACATTGTAACCACGACGACGCATAAAAGCCTTCGCGGTCCCAGGGGTGCATTGATCATGTGCAGGCAGGAGTACGCCGGTTCAATAGACAAGTCTGTATTTCCCGGGCTCCAGGGCGGACCTCACATGCAGACAGTTGCGGCAATCGCCATAACGCTAGGCAAGGCTCTCTCCCCTGAATTCAAGGAATATACGGCTCAGATATTGAAAAATTCCAGGGCTCTCGCAAAGACCCTGATGGAAAACGGCATGAAGCTGATTACGGGCGGCACGGATAATCATATGATGGTGATAGATACGGTAAAGAGTTCCGGATTAGACGGGAAAGAGGCGGAACGGCTTCTTGACCGCATATCCATAACCACCAATAAACAGATTATCCCGGACGACCCGAACCCGCCCCTTAAACCGAGCGGCATCCGTCTGGGAACGCCAGCCGCCACGACCCGCGGCATGAAAGAGCCCGAGATGGTTCAGATCGGAAAATGGATCAGCAGGCTTCTGAAAAATGCACAGGATGAAGAACTGATCTGCAATATGAAGCGGGAGGTGGAGGAATTCTGCATGAGGTTCCCGGTTCCGGGCCTGCCGCCTGCTTAGCCGTGAGGTGATGAATGGATTACAGGAAAAAGGTGATACTGATCACAGGGGCGTCGTCCGGCATAGGCCGGGCCACGGCCATAGCGTTGAGCCGTTACGAAAACACTCTGGTCATTACGGCCAGAAGGCAGGAACTTCTTGATGAAACCGCCAAGCTCATTCGCAATAACGGCAGCCTATGCCTGGCTGTTGAGGGTGACGCCCTGACCGAAGGCCATGCCGAATTCCTTGTGAACCGGACTGTCGAGCTCTACAGCCGTATAGACATCGCGATCCTGAACGTCGGCAGCGGGCCGCCCTCCAATACGCTGACCACACCAAAGGAGACAATACTTTCATGCATGCGGAACAATTATGAAAGTATGATAAACTTTTTCTGCCCGGTCATCAGGCAGATGAAACAGCAGAGCACACCATCGATGATCGCACACATGAATTCCCTGGCCGCCTATTTCGGCATCCCCATGCAGGGCGATTATACTGCTGCCAAAGGTGCTGCCCGTCTTTTTCTCGATACCGCCCGCATGGAACTGCATCATTTCGGGTACGATAACATCAGGATTCAGACGATCCACCCGGGGTTCGTGGATACCGAAAGAATCCGTAACGACGGCATTCCCAAACCCAATCAGATCAGTGAGGAAAAGGCGGCCGAATATGTGCTCAAAGGCCTGAAGAGCGAGGTGCGGGAGAATCTTTTTCCGCCCGCTACCAAATGGGCCACGCTGCTCGGGCGGGTAATTCCCTATGGAATCCTTACGCGCATCCTGCTCTCTTCGGTTCCAAAGAGGTATTGACCAATGCGGCGTCGGATGACCTGGAGTACGGAAGCATTTTGAATAAACAACAATAATCATTGTTTGTTCAGGCATGGCTATTATTATATAGTTATCGGATTTTTGTTTCTTAAGCTTCTCATCATGTCACACAACACGATCCGGGAGAAAAAATGCCTGCTCTCGACATGAAAACTATTTTGTTTATCTACATTATAATCAATATAATCATCACGATTGTTCTTCTGCCCTTTTCCCTTCAAAACAAGGCCCGGTTTAAAGGAATAGACTTGTGGCTGTACAGCTATTTCATGCAGACAATAGGGTTCCTGCTGATATTTATAGGCGGCGCTACGGAAAACCCGTTTGTAATTGCGGCTGGTTCCCCTGTTACGGTAGCGGCAATCATTGTACTGTTCACAGGCCTTCAGAACTTTGTCGGGAAAAAATACCCAGGGCTGCACAATTATCTTCTTTTCCTGATATTCTTTGCAGTCCATATTTATTACAGCATCTTCGATCCGGACCTGACGCTCAGGACTGTCAATATATATACAATGGTCATGATCCTTACCATTCAGGTATTCTATTACCTTTTTTTCAAAACGGACAAGGAGATGAGGCCGGTAACACGCAACACAGGGCTTGTTTTCCTTGGATTGTCCGTAGTCTCTTTTCTGAGGGTTTTCGATTCTCTCCTGACTGATTACGGAAATGTCTTTTTTGAAACAAACGGAGTTCCAGCGCTTTTTATCCTAGCCACCTCAATGCTTTATATTCTTCTCACCTTCACCCTGATCACGATGCTTAACAGCAGGCTGATAATCAAGACCATTGAAGATGAAAAAGAAAAACAGGGCCTTGCCGATGATCTTCTCAAAGCGATTGCAGAAAGGATATATATCCAGAGCGAAAGGGACACCCTGATTGAAATTTCCAATGACCTGATGTGCATAGCCAATGCAAACGGCTATTTTAAATTCATCAATCCCGCATGGGAAAGGGTGCTGGGATACACAAAAGATGAGTTTCTCTCAAGGCCTTTCTTGAGCTTTATCCACCCTGATGATTACGGCAAGGTGGAGGCCGTAGTTGAAAGCCTCAAAGCAGGCAATCGGGTCTTTAATTATGAGGACAGGTATATTCACAAAGACGGAACAATCCGGAATATTCTGTGGACTTCGGCGCCCAGCGAGGACGGACGGGAGTTTTACGGCATCGGCAAAGATATCACTGAGCGCAAGGCCGCCGAGGAAAAACTCGAAAAGCTTGAAGCGCAACTGCGTGTTGCCCACGAACTGTCGCTTGATGCATTAACCATATTAAGTCCGATACGGGACAGCAGCGGCGTCATCGTGGACTTCACATGGGACTATGTAAATCCCGAAGCCGGCAGGATATTGAAGCATGAACCCGAATACCTGACCGGCAGGAGACTGCTTGACGTACTCCCCGGCAACAAAGCCGGCAGCGATCTGTTCAAACGCTATGTACACCTTGCCGAGACAGGCGAACCGCACGATTATGAGCTGTTTTATGAATCGGAAGGCATTAAAGGCTGGTTCAGAAACATGGGCGTCAGAACCGGCGACAGCATAACCATCAGCTTTTCCGATATAACAGTCCGCAAACAGACGGAAAACGATCTGAAGGCAAGCGAGAAAAGATTCCTGGAAGTAGCTGAACTCGTTCAGGAATGGATATGGGAGACCGATGCCGAAGGCAAATACACATATGCTAATCAGGTTGTGGAAAAGATCCTGGGATACACTCCTGATGAAATCATGAAGAAACATTTCTATGACCTGTTCCTGCCTGAGATCAGTGAATCGCTTAAAACAACGGCTCTTGAGTTTTTCAATTCAAAGGAACCGTTCAGGGATTTCATCAACTGCATAGTGCATAAAAACGGTCAGCACATATGGTTTTCATCATGCGGTTATCCCATGCTCGATGAAAACGGGACGCTTCTGGGATATCGCGGGGTTGATACGAACATAACCGAGCAGATGATCATTAACAGGGAACGCGAATTAAACAGCAGCCGGCTTCAGGCCCTGCTGCAGCTGAATCAGATGTATAATTCAACCATCCAGGAAATCACGAGTTTTGCCCTGGAAGAGGCGGTCAGGCTCACCCGGAGCAAAATAGGCTACCTAGCATTCTTAAACAAAGACGAGAGCATTCTTAGCATGTATTCATGGTCGAAAACCGCCATGGAGGAATGCACAATCACTGATAAGCCCAGAATATATCCTGTCGAGGATACGGGCCTTTGGGGAGAAGCCATACGGCAGCGCCGTCCAGTCACCACCAATGATTACAGCGCCTTCAGCCCATTAAAAAAAGGATATCCGGATGGCCATGTCGCCATAAAACGCCACATGAACATTCCGGTATTTGACGGCTCGCGCATTGTGCTTGTAGCGGGCGTTGGCAACAAGACAGAAGACTATGATGAGAGTGACGTTCAGCAGATGACCCTGCTTATGGAAGGCATGTGGATGCTACTTGAGCGAAAGAGGGCAATAGATGCTCTCATAGAATCGGAAGAGAATCTCAGATTAACAAGATTCTGTATTGATCACGCCTCAGATTCCGTCTTTCTTGCAGACCCTGATGCCGCATTTCATTATGTCAATGAGACGACATGCAACCGTCTCGGCTATTCAAAAGATGAGCTACTGGGAATGACTGTGTTCGATATTGATCCCGCCTTCCCGAAGGATTTCTGGAAGCGGCACTGGATGGATATAAAAGAAAACCTGAGTTTCACAATAGATACTTTTCACAAAAAGAAGACCGGGGAAATCTATCCGGTTGAGCTGACCGTAAATTATATCACTTATGGAGGCAAGGAATTCATCTTTGCCTTTGCCAAAGATGTCACTGTAAGAAAGCACCTTGAAGAGGAACGGATAAACCTTGAAAAGCAGCTTTTCCAGGCGCAGAAAATGGAAAGCCTCGGGATACTCGCCGGAGGAATAGCCCATGATTTCAACAATATTCTCATGGCTATTATGGGTAATGCTGAACTTGGAATGCTCAAGACTTCAGATGTGTCGCCTGTAAGGCCTTATTTCGAATCGATCAACAAGGCTTCAATAAGGGCCGCGGACCTGTGCAGGCAGATGCTTGCATATTCCGGAAAGGGCCGTTTTGTCATACAGGCGGTTAACCTGAGCGAAGTTGTTGAAGAGATGGATCAGATGCTTAATAGCTCTGTTTCTAAAAAGGTTGACATAAGATTAGACCTTGAAAAAAGGCTTGCCCTGATTGAAGCCGACCTTTCACAGATCCAGCAGGCCATGATCAATCTCGTAATAAATGCATCCGAGGCGATCGGAGACGCAATCGGCATAATCAATATAAAGACCTCCATGATGCACTGCGACAGACAATTCCTTGAAGATAACAACCTTCAGAATGAACTGAAAGAAGGCCATTATGTCTGTCTTGAGGTATCCGATACGGGATGCGGTATGGACAAAGAAATGATTCCGAAGATCTTTGACCCGTTCTTTTCAACTAAATTCACAGGAAGGGGGCTTGGACTTTCAGCAGTTAAGGGGATAATGAGGGGCCACAAAGGCGCTATAACAGTATACAGCACACCCGGTAACGGCACGACATTCAAGCTGCTGTTCCCTTCAACCGGAGACTCTCATAAGGCCTCGGGAAAAAGCGTAAAAGAGCCCGGCGAAAATTTCATGGGAAGAGGCCTTATTCTTCTGGTTGATGATGAGGAAGCCATTCGTTCGATTGGAAAAATCATACTTGAAGATCTGGGATTCAAGGTTCTCGTTGCCGCAGACGGCAGGGAGGCCCTGGATATTTTCAATGCAAACAAAAACAAGATAACCTGCGTGCTGCTTGACCTGACTATGCCTCATATGGACGGAGAGGAGACATTCATGAAGCTCAGGCTTATAAAACCCCAGCTTCCCGTAATAGTAAGCAGCGGCTATAATGAACAGGAAGTGTTAAGCCGTTTTGCAGGAAAAAACCTGACCGGTTTCATACAGAAACCTTATACAATAAGCAATCTTATGAATATTCTTAAAAACGTGTCGGATTAATGGCGGGAATTGATATTCAGCCGATTCTCAACCGCTGCATGCTACTTCCAGTTATTGAACTTTTTCAGTACTGCTTCTGCCTGATCCCTGTCGGCGACGTTCACATGCATCCAGACGCCTTCGGGCCTGAGGCCTTCAATCAAAATGTCAACCTCATCGACTTCGACCTCCTGAAGCTGAATGCCCTTGCCCGCTGCCTGTATTTTTTTATACAGCTCCATATAATCGCTTGCCCTGCCCCGGCCAGCACCATGAACCCATTGGATCATGTCGAGCTCATCGATGGCGAGCAGGCTGTCCAGGTGCCTCATGCAGCCCGGGCCGTCCAGGTGGTGGACGTTAGCTTCCATATACCGGTTCTCTTCCCTGAGCCCTTCCAGAAAAACTTCATTGAAGTCTCTTGGAGAGATCATATATGAAAAATCGTTCGAGGGCACATGCCATTTGTACGTGGAGACGATACCGGGCCAGCCGGTGCAGGGCTGATGAGCCTTCGTGAGCTTGTCGTAATAGTAATCATAAAGCCTGAAAAAGTCACCGGTCACTTTCTTTAGCATGAGTTTGACATGCTCCCTGTTGTCGTACAGGTCCATTGCCAGGTTCGAAGGACCCCTGAATCCTGCAAGGCAGTCGGCTCCCGCGTGTATGTCTGGCCAGGAGACATAAAATTTGTTTTTCCCTTTCTCGAGGAACCCTGCGTACTGCTCTTCCAGTTTGAGAAAATACGGGTTATTCCAGTCGAAAGAGAGCCTGCCTGCATCATCCCAGCTTGACAGGAACGGCTCTATAAAAGATGTATCCTGCTCGAAATGGAGTCTGCCGCCGTAGCATGCTGCGAAGAAGTCCGGCCCGAGATTGGGCATGACCCTGGGCAGGGCATCGCCCATGCAGCATGTGCCCATCGTAATCGCAGACCAGAGCTCTACCTGAAAGTCCGTATCGAGCCACCACTCCTCGAAGGAGGCATGCTGCTTTTCAGGGAACGGGTAGTCCGGGTTATACTCGAAGAATGTCAGATCGACCACGGGCCTGTCGATGATCTCTCTGCGCCAGGCCGCATCCTGCCTTTTTATGCGCATCTCCCAGTCATCGATATTATCGATGGGCATTACATCATTGATATCAACCATAACATCACATCCCCATCAGGGTTTTTCCAAGATCAGCCGCCTCCGCGGCATTCTCGGCATAGCCGTCGGCGTTTATGCTGAGCGCAAACTCCTTATTGACAGGGGCCCCTCCGATAATAACCTTTGCAGGTATGCCTTCAGACCGCAGACCATCAATGATGGTCTTCATATAGGACATTGTCGTGGTAAGCAGAGATGATATGCCGATTATATCGGGGTTATATTCCCTTGCAGCATGAACGAATCTTTCAAGACTCACGTCGGTGCCAAGATCGATCACCTTGAATCCGGCGCCCTTGAACATTATCCCGACCAGATTTTTGCCTATGTCATGCAGGTCGCCCTTGACGGCGCCGATAACCAAAGTGCCTTTTGACTCGACCCTGTCTTTGAGCATTTCGGGTTCCAGGATCTCGAGCGCCTTGTTCATGGCACGTGCCGCAATGAGCATTTCCGGCACGAATATCTCGCCCTTTTTGTATTTATCACCTATTTCCTGCATGGCTGATACAAGTCCGTTTTCAAGGATAACGGAAGCGCTTATCCCTTCCTTGACAGCCTTTTCCGTCAGCTCAGCCGCTAGATCCATGTCACCATTATTGACTGCCCGAGAAAGTCTCTCCAACAATTCCATAATCACCTCACCGGGGAATTCTCCCTTATATGTTAAAGGTTAACCGGGTTATTTCCAACATACTTCAAACATTCTCATATTGTATGAGAACTGTTTCTTGACTTAAAACCATTTTAACTTTTGCCGAATCTGAAGATTGTAGCTTCTCTGTAAATGCTTCCGGGATAGAGTTCAATTGTCGGAAAATCAGCATGATTGGGCGAGTCCGGATAATGCTGCGTCTCCAGGCAGAGACCGCCTCTCTTCTGATAAACGGCACCTGATTTTCCCTTAATGCTTCCATCCAGGAAATTGCCCGAGTAGAACTGCATACCCGGTTGAGTGGTGAATACCTCGAGAACCCTTCCGCTTTGAGGTTCTCTGAGAATCGCCGCCTTTCTGAATTTTCCCGCATCACCCGAGATGACATAATTGTGATCGTAACCACCGGCGATCAGCAGTTGCTCGTAGTTGTCGTTTATCCTGTCCCCTATCCTTGTCTGTATCTGAAAGTCCATCGGCGTATTTTTTACTGAAAGTTCTGCTCCGATGGGCAGAAGACCCTTGTTCACGGGAAGGAAATATTCCGAGTTGAGCCACAGTTCATGATCAAGTATGTCGCCCGAGCCCGCCAGATTGAAATATGAATGATTGGTAAGGTTGACAACAGTTTTTTTATCGGTTTGTGCAAAGTAGTCTATTCTCAGGGCATTATCGTTTTTCAATGAAAAAACTACCCTTACCAGGAGATTGCCGGGATAGCCTTCTTCATTATCAGGGCTTAAATATGTCATTTCAAGACTAAGGCCGTTTTCGAGTTCGACCTCTCTGGCCTTCCACAGTACCTTGTCGAAACCTTTCATACCTCCGTGAAGATGGACATCTCCCCTGTTTCTGGCCAGTTCGTAAACTCTGCCGTTAAGGGTGAATTTTCCCTTGTCAATCCGGTTGGCTACCCTGCCTATGGTTGCCCCTGCATATATACTATCGTTAAGGTATTCTTCTGCGGTGTCGTAGCCGAGCACTACATCGGCCATATTACCAGCCGCATCAGGACAGATTACAGATACTAAGCTCGCACCGAAATCGGTGAGCTTTACCTCGATATCCCCTGCTGAAAGATGCCAGAGGCTGACTTCCCTTCCGTCAGACAGCTTTCCGAATCCAGATTGTTCAATCTTCATGGTCTTTTCTTTAATACCATGCCGACAATCTATTTCGCTGCCTGTTCGGGTTTGTCTTCTTTATTAAACGGATCATAGAAAAGACTCTTCGGAAGATCATAGACAATCTTTTTCACTACAAGAAACGGGAAACCGACTATATATCCGACACCGTACGAAAGCCATACCACCGGTTTGCTGCCCATGACCGCCAGTTCATTGCCGGTCGGTACCGGATTGTCCTTTTCGGGATCCTGCCCGGTTTCAAATAGAATGATCGGGAAAACGCCGTATCCCACTATGCCAGCCGGCACTACGATAACCATTCCCAGAGGCAGGCCGACCAGACCGCCGGCCATCATACCTATATATGTCGGGAATAGAACGGCGAATCCTTCATTTTTATAAGGTACCGGGGGAAGGGTCATCTTTATGCTCGATATCGCGTCGTCCTGAAGAACATTATCGTTTTCAGGTAACGATAATTCCGGTTTTGCCGGATTTGTATCGGTGTTTGCAACCTGAACATCTGCAGAATATGAACTGGTACCAATAAGAAGCATCAGGGCCGTGAAGACTGTAACCGCTGCAAGACCTTGCTTCCTCTTTAATATCATTTTCATTCATCCTCCTTATACTGTCTGTCTCCAGATGAAGCTAAAAATGCAGAAGCAATTCCCGGGAGAATCCGCATGTTTTCAATAATGTTCCTCCTGCTGATTACTCCTTTTCAGCTTCCTTCTCAACTCAAATGTTCTTAGCATTATTTATTTACTGCTTATCGAAATGATGGGGTTTATTCTTTAAGATTGTTTTAAGTTTGGAAACTGTTCTTGACCCCATGAGTAAAACATTTATACTTTATTCAAAACTTTTGAATGAGGTGGTTACATGAGAAAGCTGCTCATTTTCATACCGGTTGCAATAATAATGTTCATTCCGGGAATTTCCATTGCCGTGGAACCTGACGATTATATTAACCTCAAGGTGGGCTGGTTCTGGCCCAATACATCTTCTAAAGGACTGAAGGACTTCAAACAGGCGCCGGTTTACGAATTCGACTACGGCAGGAATTTTGGCCGGAATTTCGCTGTTGAGGCAGGTGGAACTTATTACCAGACCACAAATAAAGACTTATCGGATTACAAGGTAAGATTCTACGGACCCTTTGCAACCGTAAAAGGCAAAATACACCCGATTGATCAGATCGAGCTCTACCTGGGAGCCGGCGCCGGATATTACTGGAGCGAAGTGGATTATGAAGACATCAATACCAAAGGCAAGGGCATCGGCTGGCATGGTGTGCTGGGCGGCGGATACAGGATAATTGATAGCCTGGCCCTGGGTGCTGAAGGAAAATACTCACAGGCCATACTCAAATCAAATGACTGGAACGACAATATCGACTTCGGCGGAATATCAGCCTCGCTTTATTTGAAATATTTGTTCTAAGAATCAGGGTGAAGTTTTCAGTAATCTTCACCCTGATTTATATAAACTGTTGTGAACTGACCCCTCTTGTTGTTTGTGTGTGTAGCAATCCTTGACGATCCACGGTGATGCGTTAACGCATCACCGCTGCATCAGCGCGAACACACCCCAGCCCAGGTATTCACGCGAGTATGCAGCATAGCGCACAGGTTCCGAGGTAAGTTGGGCCCTGACCTCTTTCGCGAGCTCGTCGCCGGGATTGGCTTCAAGCCACCTTCGCATGGTGAGCCACTTGGCCGCCTCGTATCTGTCCCAGCCGTCCTGGTCAGCCAGAACCATTTCCACGA
>CAYNVT010000113.1:0-14198 GCA_964400685.1 uncultured Bacteriovoracaceae bacterium
TTACTTGTGTCTTTAACTCCACCACATTTTTCTGTTTGATCTTTAAATCCAGATATTCAATGATTTCTCTGGCTTTTTTATCATTAGGCACTACAAAGAAATTATCCCCTGCCGACGGCGGGCTCGAGAGGCCTATTATTTCTACCGGCGTACCAGGTAATGCCCTGATTAAGGATGAGCCCTTAAAATCATACATGGCCCTGACCTTGCCCCATGTCATTCCGGCAACAAAAGTATCTCCCTGTTTCAATTCACCGGACTGTACAATAATCGTTGACATGGGCCCTTTGCTTTTATCAAGCTTTGATTCCAACACGGTTCCTCTCGCCGCACCCTTGGAATATGCCTTTAGATCGAGCATTTCCGCCTGGAGAAGTATCATCTCGAGTAGATCGTCAATACCGATATGCTTTTTGGCAGACACTTCTACAAAAACAGTATCACCGCCCCAGTCTTCCGGAACAAGACCATGGTCGGCCAGCTGCTCTTTCACCCTTTGAGGGTTTGCATTGGGTTTATCAATCTTATTAACAGCAACAATTATTGGGATATTTGCTGCCCTTGCATGGCTGATTGCCTCTTTTGTCTGTTCCATCACGCCATCATCTGCGGCAACGACAAGTACTACAAAATCCGTAACCTGAGCACCTCTTGCCCTCATGGCAGTAAACGCCTGATGGCCTGGTGTATCAATAAATGTTATCAGCTTATCTTTACAACTTGCCTGGTATGCTCCAACATGCTGAGTAATTCCGCCAAATTCGCTCTCTGTAACGTTTTCAGACCGTATGGCATCCAGAAGCGAAGTTTTACCATGATCGACATGACCCATTACGGTAACAACAGGGGACCTGCTGATAAGCTCTTCTTCTGCATATTTCGGTGGCGTCAGATAGTCTTCAAGTATATCGTCCCTTGCCTCTTCGATTTCAAAACCCATTTCAGCTGCAGCCAGAACCGCCTCGTCAGATGTTATGTAATCGCTTTCTCTTACAATCATTCCGAGCATGCCCAGTACTCTGATAACCTCAGAAACCTTGATTCCCATTTCTCTTGCAAGACCAAGTACGGATATATCCTTGCCGATTCGGATTTTTTTCTTTTTTGCCGGAATTGGGATATGATGTTTTTTGTCTTTATGTCTGTGGGCCTTTTTTGAAAAGGCAGGTTTAATGTCATAGATTTCCACCTGAGTAAAAACTTCAGTTTTCGGTCCTTTTACTCCCGCTCTTATATTTTTTAAATCTACTATCCCGAGATCAGCGTCATCAGTAATAACATCAACAACTTTCCCCTTTTTCTTGGGTTTTTTCTTTTCACGTTTCTTTTCTTCTTCTTCTATTAATTTCCTAGCCTCTTCTTTGATAGGTGGTTTTTCTGGCTGTCCGGCCACTTTCTTTTCCGGTTTAGCTTCTTTTGCAGGAGCCGACGGCTGTTGTTCTTTTTGAACCGTAACCGGAGGAACCGGTACTTTTGTTTCTTTCTGCGCTTTCTTTTTTTCAGTTTCGGCAGTTAATTCTTTTTTATCGCGAACTGAGGGTTTCACATGAATTTGTTTTGCTTCTTCTTTTATATGTTCAGGTGTTGGTTTTACCGGTTTTTCTTCAACTTCCTCTGGTTTTTGATCTATAGTTACCTTGGGTTCCTTTGCCTGGAGTTCTTCATGATCGGTTTCGGTCTTAACCTCTTCAACCTCAGTCGGTGTAATTTTAGCCCTTCGTCTGATAATTTTTGAACTTACGCGTTCTTCTTCAAAAGATTCCGTCTTTATTTCATCCTGTTGTTTATCTGATGATTTTTCAAGTCGCTTTTTTATTCTGTCAATATCATGAGGGTCGACCTGACTCATCTTGTTTTCCGCAGATATTGCGAGATCTTTACATATTTTCATGAGTTCTTTTTCATCAATGGAAAATTTCTGCGCTAATTCAAAAATTCTCATTTTTTTCATCATAAAACAGCACCTCTAGATGAAAGGCTTTGAACTCTTTCCAGATCCCTTTGCATCTTTTTCTGCATTGGCCAGCTACCTTTTATTATTGCAGTCTCAATAAATGTATCGCTGCAAGTACCTTGAAGATTATATATTTTAATGCCTAGACTTTGTGCTTTTTCAAGTAATTTCTCAGATTCGGATATATTATCATTACCCGCAATTAAATAATCTTCTGGATCTAACGGCTGTTCTGCAAATTTTTGCATATATCCCATTTTACAACATAATCTCATTCCCTTTTGTATTTCGAGTATAATCTTTGATTTTATTTCTTCTCTAAACTCTCCAATTGTTTCTTTTGAAAAACCACATCGGGAATTTCTGCCCTTTATGATTTTTTCTATGCACCCTGTTTCAGGACAAATGTATGTGCCGCGGCCTTTCATTCTGGCAGAATGATCATACAAGGCATTTTCTGTTTGTGGCTTGATCAACCTCATTAATTTTTCCTTTGGCAGCACTTTTTTACACACACAGCATTGTCTGAGAGGACCACTCTCTTCAGCTGCCGACAACTTTTTTTGCCTTTTTAAGGATGAGCTTAGCAGTCTCTTCATCAATGCCTTCCAATTCAATCAAGTCGTCTTCCGTTGCCTTCACGATATCATGAAGGGTTTTGTATCCGGCCGATGTCAGTTCTTCTGCGAGAAACTCATCTATTTCCTTGATTCTTGTAAGAGCATATTTGTCTTCGGAAGAAACCACTTCTTCCATCCCATCAGACCTAACATCAATTTTCCATCCAGTAAGCTTTGCTACCAGCCTGACGTTCTGCCCACGCCTTCCTATAGCCAGGCTTAGCTGATCGTCTGCGACAACGACATCCATTGCTTTGTTTGTCTTATCCACGATAACTTTTGATACTCTAGCCGGAGCAAGAGCATTACAAACAAATTTAACCGAATCTTCAGACCAGACAACAATATCCTGTCTTTCTCCTCTGAGTTCCTGAATAACATTCTGAACACGTGCGCCTTTGACCCCTACACATGTTCCTACCGGGTCGACATTGGTATCATGGCTTCTTACGGCAATTTTTGCCCTTATACCCGGATCCCTTGCAACTGCTACGATCTCCACAATTCCCTCTGCAATCTCTGGAACTTCCATTTCAAAAAGTTTTTCAAGAAACTTCGGATGCGTCCGAGAAAGTTCAATCTGTGGCATTTTAAGCGATTTGTTTACGTCAAGTATATAAGCCTGCACTCTGTCACTTCTCCTGAAAAGTTCTCCCGGGATCTGTTCTTTTTCCCTGAGAATCGCCTCGGCTTTACCTAAATTAATAATCGCATCTTTTCTTTCAAACCTTTGAATAAATCCGGATATTATTTCGCCTTTTCGTTCAATAAATTCCTTGAAGATAACATCCCTTTCTACCTCTTTTACCTTTTGCATCATAACTTGTTTTGCGTTTTGAGCTGCAATTCTGCCAAGCTTGCTGGCATCTAGTTTTTCTCCAATTTCATCTCCAACCTCGCAGCCTGGATCAAGATTTTTTGCATCTTCAATCGCTATTTCCATAGATGGGTCAAAAACATCTTCAGCAACCACTTTAAATTGAAATACCTCAACTTCATCAGCATCTGCATTGTATTGTGCCTCGATATTCGGATAATCCCCATATACCTTCTTTGCGGCACTTAAAATTGCCGCCTCTATTACACTTATGAGGTCATCCTGTTTTAAACCCTTTTCCTTAGCAATCTGCTCCAATGTCTTTGATAAATTCAAGCTCATACGCATACTCCCTAAAAACTAATAATCTAGATTGGCCTTAGTTATCTCTTTCAATAAAATTTCATGCGTAAAACTTCCGGTGTCTATTATTATTTTTATTCCATCTGTACCTTTTAATACACCCTTTATTATTCCCTGTGCCGTTTGAATTTTAACCTTTTTACCTGTAAAATGTTCATAGTCCTTTGTTGTTGACAACTTCCTTGTAAGTCCGGGGGAAGATACTTCCAACCGGTAGCTACCCTCTATAAGGTTCATGGCATCTAGCAAAATACCAGCTCGCTTGTTTACGTTTACGCAATCGTCCAGTGTAACTCCTTCAGGTTTATCTATGGTCAGTTTTAATACACCCCTGATAAAACTGATATCCAACAGATCCAGCCCCAAAGGCGCCATTTCGCCTTTGATTTCATTTTGTAATTTTTCTAATAATTCTTCTGCTTTCATGTTAAATAAAAAAGTGGGCATAAGCCCACTTTCCTCCCATAGCCATCGCTTTCTGGAGCGGGCAACGGGGTTCGAACCCGCGACATTCAGCTTGGGAAGCTGACACTCTACCAACTGAGCTATGCCCGCACAAATATTATTAATAGAATATGAATAATCCTATTGTCAACATATCTTTCAGCTAGTGTCTTCAAAACCGGGTGTTTTTAAATACTATTAAGCCCCTTTTCTTGGAATTACTTATGATTAATTAGAAATTATCTTTACCAATACAGAGCGTTGCCTGGGGCCATCAAATTCAGCAAGGTATATACCTTGCCAAGTGCCTAATACCAGTGTTGAGCTCTCAGCAAAAACTGTTACGCTAGAACCTATCAAGCTGGCTTTTATATGTGCATGTGAATTTCCTTCAATATGCCTGTAATGGATATTCTTTGGCACCAGTCTTTCCATTGCCTCCTTAATATCCTCCTTAACATCAGGGTCAGCGTTTTCATTAATAGTAATTCCACAAGTTGTATGGGGAACATAAATTACAACCACGCCCGAAGACACTGCTTCTGATTTGATGATGGATTTAATATGTGATGTTATGTCTATAAATTGGCAAGAGCCAGTGGTCTTAACTTCTATTCTTTTTATCATTGTACCCTCTCTTTTCTTTTTGTCACTCGATTTGAAAGAAAAAGGCTCTCAAAGTTAGAAAATGTTATTTCTGCTAATTTTTCAATACCTATCTTTTTAATTTCTGACAATATCTTAAGAACCTCGATCAGATAAGCGGGTTCATTCATTTTTCCTCTATATGGAACAGGAGATAGATAAGGGGCATCAGTTTCAATAAGAAGCCTGTCAAGAGGCGTCATTTGTGCAACTTCTCTTAATACGTTGGCGGATTTATAAGTAATCACGCCTGTAATTGATAAATAAAACCCTTTCGAAAGAACGTGAGAGGCTAGCTCCTTATCACCAGAAAAACAGTGCATTACTCCACCCATGGACCATCCGTTATTTTCATCAAGAACGCGGATGGTTTCTTTATGAGCGTCTCTGTCATGGATGATAAGGGGTAACGCATGCTCCCTCGACAGTTTTATGTGAGCCTTGAACATTTCTTCCTGTTCGAGATTAGAGTCGGGCGTACGAAACAAATCAAAACCGGTTTCTCCTACTGCTATAACTTTTTCATCTATTTGGCTTGAAAGTTTATATACATCTTTGTCTGAATATTTCCTGGCCAGTTGAGGGTGAATCCCGACCGAGGTGTATATTTCTTTATACCTTTCAGAAAGTTTCCTGGCTTTAATGCTA
Organism: uncultured Bacteriovoracaceae bacterium; assembly: GCA_964400685.1. Classification (GTDB taxonomy): domain Bacteria; phylum Desulfobacterota; class Desulfomonilia; order UBA1062; family UBA1062; genus DATCTV01. Next base: position 5,492 of record CAYNVT010000113.1, read on the forward strand.
TCTTCAGGATCAATTCCGACAAGAAGGATTTTCTCTACACCGGCACTAAAAGCTCTATTTAATATATCCTCAAGGTTTTTTTTACATTCATCAAAGTGCAAGTGACTGTGCGAATCAGCAATCTTCATAATTACATGATTTGCAAAAACTTGTTATGAATAATTTTATTGGTTGCAACAATATCTCCCTTATGGATGTCAACAGCCTCTCCATTCAACCCGGTGGTTTTTCCACCGGCTTCTTCAAGAATCAAAATCCCTGCCGCCACATCCCAGGGTTTCAGTTCCATCTCCCAGAAAGCATCAAATCTACCGCATGCCACATAACATAGATCCAGTGCGGCCGATCCAAAGCGTCTTATTCCCTGAACATTTCCAACGACATTGGAGAAACATTTTATGACTTTATCCATGTTTTCGCTTTTATATGGAAAGCCTGTTGCAACTAGGGCATCGATAAGATTTTCGGTTCTGGAAACAGAGATGGGCTTTCCATTAAGAAAAGCACCCTTTCCTTTTTCTGCATAGAACGTTTCTTGAGTTGAAGGATTGTGACATAAACCAATCATTGGTAATAAGCCCCTGTAAAGAGCTATTGAAACACAAAACATGGGAACACCATGCACAAAATTGGTTGTTCCGTCTATCGGATCAATATACCATGTGAATCCATCTTTTCCCGGTTTATCGTATCCTTCTTCTGCGATAATGGCATGCTCGGGAAATTTTTCTTCTATATTTTTTATTATCATTTCCTGGGAAGCCTTATCTGCATTTGTGACGAGGTCAATACGGCCTTTATGTTCAACGAAAAGCTCTTCGTTTGTTTGTTTTAATAAATACGCACCGGCCATTTTTGAGAGATTAATTAAGAAATCGAGCATATACCCTCTTGCAAAATTGTAATTACTTGATGTAGCATAAAAGACATGGAGCAGGTTTACAAGATAAAAAACAGCCTTAGAATACCTATGGCGATTGCACTCTTACTTTCAATCCCCGTTTTTTATGACATATTCAGCAAGGGCATTGCCAGACAACATCTGATCATTGTCGGAATATTGGTTTTTGTTTTTTTGATTTTTGCCTTGAATAATCTTTTAAGGAAAGTATGTATTTTTGAAGATCGCTTATCTTTTTTTAGTATTGCCGGTAAAAAAGTCGTTCCTTTTAATGAAATCACGTCGTTAGATGGTATTTCTTTGGGTCGGAGACAATATATATCAATAACACACAAAAAAAAGACAAGTCTTATTCCCAACAGCTTTCGAGATTTTCCGAAGATATTAGTTACCATCAAAAATCTTGTTCCAGAAAATATGGTCGGTCAAGGTCTTAAAGATATTGAAAGTTTTCCCCTTTCGCGCACTGGAGATACCATTGGCGCCTGGATCACGGTAATAATTCTGGCTGCAATTCTTGCAACCCGGTTGGCCTAACTTTCAATTTCTTTTTTCATCCTTCCCGATTCGTTTCAACTTCTCTTTCTTTTCATATGTTTCACGTGAAACTTTTTGTTTTGTTATCTCGTTTTTTTATGTTAATTCTTTCTTGTGGCAGCGAAAATTATAAGCATTTCAAATCAAAAGGGTGGAGTGGGAAAGACTACCACAGCAGTTAATTTGAGCGCTTCCCTTTCATTGCTTGGCTGTCGTGTTTTGCTTGTCGATTTTGATCCTCAGTCAAATACCTCTTCAGGAATAGGTGTCGTTCTGGACGAGGGTGAAAAGCATATATATCATTCTTTGATCGGCAACTGTCCCCTTGATGAAATAGTTAGGGAAACCCTTATAAAAAATTTATTCCTGGCCCCCAGCGGCAGCAGTCTTATCGGGTCGGAAATAGAGCTTCTGGACCTTGGTTCAAGAGAGACTGTTCTTTCAGAGATATTAAAAAAGCAGCTTGAAAACTATGAATATATTATTATTGATTGTCCTCCTTCTCTGGGTTTGTTGACTTTGAATGCCCTTACTGCCTGTGATTCTCTGCTTGTTCCTGTGCAATGTGAATATTTTGCCCTGGAAGGATTAAAGAGTCTCCTTGGAACATTCGATCTTGTAAGGCGGCGTCTGAATCCATCTATAGTCATAGAAGGTTTTTTGCTTACGATGTTCGATTCCCGCACAAGGTTGAGCCATGACATTGCCGAAAACGTGCGTCTGCATTTTGGCGACAGGGTTTTCAATACAATTATTCCCAGAAATATAAAGCTGTGCGAAGCTCCCAGTTATGGACTTCCTATTTGCCTTTATGATATTTCTTCAAAAGGGGCCCAGCATTATCTTATGCTGGCAAGAGAAATTAATGAGAGGTATAGCAAATGAAACCAAAACAGCGGTTGGGCCGCGGAATAGACGCACTATTCAGTAATACGATTGTATCTACCAACTCCGATATTGTTGACCTTCCCGTGAAAGATATTTTGCCCAATCCAACGCAGCCAAGGAAAATTTTTGATGATGAAAAACTTGTCGAACTTTCTGAGTCAATCAAAAAGAACGGTTTACTGTCCCCTCTCCTTGTGAGGAGAAGTAATTCCAAGTTCGAAATAATAGCCGGCGAAAGGCGTTACCGCGCTGCATTACTGGCGGGCATTGATAAAATTCCTTCTATCATTCACGATGTTTCCGACAGTGATTCCTTCAGACTGTCAATAATTGAGAATGTTCAGCGGGAAGATCTAAATCCAATGGAAGAGGCAGAGGCTTATTATACGTTGAACAAACATTTCCATCAAACTCACAATGATATCGCTGCTGCTGTTTCAAAAGATCGCTCTACCATATCTAATTCTCTGAGATTGATTTCCCTTCCCGAGCCGGTAAAGGAATCATTAAGGGCCGGAGAAATTACCACTGGACATGCCAGGGCAATTCTTATGCTTCCTGGTTTTCCCGAGCAGATATCTCTTCATAAAACTGTTATTTCAAAAAAACTGAGCGTGAGGGAAACCGAGAAGCTGGCATCTAAAAATAACAGAAAAAAAACAGCTTCCAAAAAAGGAGGTTCTCCCGATCTAGAGCGACTTTCTCATATTTTGACCGAAAAGCTCTCTACTAAGGTGTTGTGCTCCTGGGCAAAGAAAAAAGGGAAGATTCTGATTGAAGTTCATTCAAGGGAAGACTTTGAAAGGATCGCCTCTCTGCTTTCTTTAAATGATACTCCTTTATGAAAATAAACATTTTATCTACATTCAAACAAGTTGTCTTTGTCTTTAAATACTTTTATAGTTTTGTTCTTTGTTTGTTTTTGAAAATTATCTCAAAAACTAATTGGTTATATCAGATATCGACATTTCAACATCAGTATTCTTATTTTTAATTCAAATAAGGAGAAATATTATGAAAATAAAAATCTCTAAACAGTTGCTGCACGGTATCCTTTCAAAGGTCATGGGTTTCACTGAGAGAAAAACGACTTTATCAATTCTCAGTCATGTTCTCCTTGAGGCGAATGAAGAATTACTGATAATAAAAGCTACCGACCTTAATACATCTATTCAGGTCTCTTCAGCCTGCACTATTGAAGAACAGGGGGCCTGTGCCGTAAATTGCAAAGATCTTCTGGAAGTGATTAAAGAGATGCCTGATGGAGATATATCACTATGGACTGAGAAAAACATAAGACTGAATATCGTTTTATCTAAAAATAAAGCCAAGTTAAATATTATGGAGGCTGAAGAATATCCTATGGTGGACCTTCAACAAAGAGGAACCGGTCTAAGCGTCGATCCAGAAGTTATAAAATCCATGATAGACAAAACCATTTTCTCTATCTCAACTTCTTCAGAAACGGATACAAAGTATACACTGAGTGGAGCAAAATTATCTTACGGAGAAGATGATGTCACAGGGGTTTCCTTTTTGGAGATGACAACTACAGACAGCAGAAGGCTTTCAATAATAAGACAGGATATTCCTGAAAAACTTGATATAGGAGACGGGATCATACTTCCCAGAAAAGGGATGCAGGAATTAAGAAAACTTATTGAATTCGGCGAAGAAGACTCATATGTAATTTTAACAAAGGATTCGTTGTACTATAAATCCGCAGATACAATAGCAACAGTTCGTCTCATAGAGGGAAGATTTCCGGATTTCAGAGGAATACAAAATCTGGATATGTATACTACGCATGTAATTGTAAATCTGGTTGAACTTGTTAATGCTTTAAAGTTTTGCTCCACAATGGTTTCCGATGTGGTGAATTGCGTCAGATTTACTTTTAAAAGTGATCAGATTATTCTATATGCGAATAATCCTGAAAGAGGAGATGTTGAGGTTCCGATCTCGTGCGAGCATAAAGGAGAAGAGATAGAAATAAATTTCAATCCGAGGTTTTTCCTTGATTGTCTCAGTCATATAACCGGAGAGGTAGAACTCAGACTTAAAGGAACGCAAGGGCCATGCCTTATTACACCATTTGGCAGGCATGACTGCAAATGGATAGTTATGCCGCTAAGGTACTAATGGAGAAAATGATGGAAAAAAGTGAATATACTGCAAAGGATATTAAAGTTTTGGGAGGATTTGAGGCTGTTCGTTTAAGACCGGCAATGTATATTGGATCAACGTCTTCCCAAGGACTGCATCATCTTGTTTATGAAGTGGTCGATAACAGCGTGGATGAAGCAATCGCAGGTTATTGTAAGAATATCAAAGTCACGATTCATATGGATGACAGCATTACGGTAACAGACGATGGCAGGGGAATCCCGACTGAAATTCATGAAGAAACTGGCAGACCGGCGGCGGAAGTGGTTCTAACTACACTGCACGCAGGAGGAAAATTTGAAAATTCCGTATACAAGGTTTCAGGAGGGCTGCATGGAGTTGGTGTTTCCTGTGTAAATGCCCTTTCAGAATCCCTGGAACTGGAAATACACCGACAGGGAAATATCTTTATCCAGAGGTACGAAAGGGGAGTTCCTGTAACCGACCTCGAAAAAAAAGGAACGACAGAAAAAAGAGGAACAATTGTTCATTTCAAGCCGGATGCGGATATATTTGAAACAACAACTTTTGATTATGATGCCCTGCTCAACAGATTGAGAGAAACAGCATTTCTGAACAAGGATATAAGGATTACACTTGAAGATGAAAGGTCAGACACAGTGAACACATTTCATTTCAAGGAAGGGCTCCTGGATTTTGTAAATTATTTGAATGCCAAAAAAAAGACCTTGCACGCCCCGGTAAGTTTCAGGAAAGAAAGGGGAGATGTCGTGATAGAAGGCGTCATTCAATACAATACATCCTATTCCGAAAGCCTTTTTTCATTTGCAAACAACATAAATACCCATGATGGAGGAACTCACGTATCTGGCTTCAGAAAGGCCCTTACAAGGACCATCAACAATTACGCAAAAGACAAAGGGTTTCTTAAAAACTTCAAAGAAGGCATTCAGGGAGATGATACAAGGGAAGGATTGTGTGCAGTAATTTCAGTAATGCTCCCCAGCCCGCAATTCGAAGGCCAGACAAAAGGCAAGCTGGGAAATTCTGAAATACAGGGTATTACTGAAAGCATTGTCAACGAAGCCCTCGGGGATTATCTGAATGAAAATCCAGCAGAAGCAGCCATGATAATAAAGAAAATCATTGATAGTGCCCAGGCCAGAGAAGCCGCCAGGAAAGCACGAGAGCTTACAAGAAGGAAAAGTGCTCTGGAAAACACATTTCTTCCTGGAAAACTGGCAGACTGTCAGGAAAGAGACCCGGCACTCTGTGAGATATTCCTTGTCGAGGGAGATTCTGCAGGCGGCAGCGCAAAGCAGGGAAGAGACCGTAAAAATCAGGCAATCCTTCCTCTCAGGGGAAAGATACTCAATGTGGAAAAAGCACGCGTCGACAAGATGCTTTCCAATCTTGAGATTAAGTCTCTTGTGACCGCATTTGGCACAGGAATAGGCACTGATAATTTCGATATATCAAAACTCAGGTATCATAAAATAGTAATAATGACAGATGCTGACGTGGATGGTGCACATATCAGGACGCTTCTGCTCACATTCTTTTTCAGGCAGATGCCCGATATAATAGAACATGGATACCTTTACATAGCACAGCCGCCTCTGTTCAGGTTAGCCAAGGGCAAAACAACAAACTATCTTTTAAATGAAGACGCGCTCGAGGAATATCTTCTTTCCGGCATATCCAAGGAATGTATGATTAAAGGAGAGGTAGAGATCTCGGGCCAGGAGCTGGTACGTTTTATAAGACAGATACGCCGTCGTGAAAATATTCTTGTGAACTATGAAATGAGAAATATGGACGATCGTATAGTACAGGCCGCTTCATATATGGACCCAGAAGAGATCAAGGCAGAGTTTTCCGGGGTCCTCGTAAGCGGGAACGTGAAAGACATATCAAAGGCATGGTTTCCCAACATGGGACCGGTGCGCTCAGAAGTGAAGGAAGATCATGTAATCTTCTACACTGTCAAAAACGGACTGAGAAAGGAGACGCTCATAGACAAGAAACTTTTCGAATCAAAGGGTTTTGAAGAGCTTGTCAAGATACACACCCACCTTAAAAAGGTAGGAAAACCCCCATTCCATATCATCAGGGGATCTTCCGTGCATAAGGTGGATAACCTTAATGAGGCCATGCTCAAGGTTCAGGATGAGGCCAAAAAAGGATTAAGCCTGCAGAGATATAAAGGACTTGGTGAAATGAACGCCGAGCAGCTCTGGGAAACCACTATGGACCCTGCAAACAGGACATTTTTAAAGGTAACCATAGAGGATGCGGTGGAAACGGATCAGATATTCTCTACCCTCATGGGAGATGAGGTTGAACCAAGACGCGATTTCATACAGACAAATGCTCTCAGGGTTACAAACCTCGATATATGATTTTTAACGACAGGGGAAAATTAGATGCCGATAAATAACATAGCCATAGATCAGGAAATGCGAAAATCCTACCTGGATTACGCAATGAGCGTAATTATCGGGAGGGCCATACCCGATGTAAGAGACGGCCTGAAGCCGGTTCACAGGCGGATCCTTTTCGCCATGCATGAAGCTGGCAACACCCATAACAGGGCATATAGAAAATCTGCACGTTGTGTAGGAGATGTTATAGGTAAATATCATCCGCACGGCGACCAGGCGGTTTATGATTCCATCGTGCGCATGGCTCAGACCTTTTCTTTAAGATACATGCTTATAGACGGACAGGGCAACTTCGGCTCAGTCGATGGTGATCCTGCTGCTGCAATGCGATACACGGAAATTCGCATGTCCAGGATTGCCGATGAAATGCTCTCGGACATAGAAAAGGAAACTGTTGATTTCAGTCCCAACTATGATGAAAGCCTTTTTGAACCCCAGGTTCTTCCTGCAAAAATCCCGACCCTCCTGCTTAACGGATCATCGGGCATTGCCGTTGGAATGGCTACCAGCATTCCACCTCATAACCTCGGTGAATTGATTAATGCCCTGATAGCGATAATCGACAATCCGGCTACTACCGTACTTGATGTCATGAAGCTCGTTCCGGGGCCGGATTTTCCGACGGGAGGCATCGTATATGCAGGCAGCGAGCTTGATAAAAGCTATTCAACCGGCAGGGGCGTAATCACAATACGGGGAAAGACGCACATAGAGGAAGAAAAAGGCGGAAAAGAAAAAATAATAATCGATGAGATCCCATATGCGGTGAACAAGGCAGAGCTGATAGAAAAAATAGCGCTTCTAGCCCAGGAAAAGAAAATCGAAGACCTTTCTGCAGTCCGAGATGAAAGCGACAAGGACGGCATGAGGGTTGTCATCGAGCTTAAAAAAGGCGCCCAGGCAGGCATAATAGAAAATCTTCTGTACAAACTCACAAACCTTCAAACCTCGTTCTCCATGAATTTCCTTTCCATTCATAACAATCGACCGCGAGTCATGAACCTGCTTGAGCTTCTCAGCGCATTTCTCGATTTCAGGGAAGAGGTTGTAACTAGACGCTCCCAGTTCGAACTGGCAAAAGCAAAGGCAAGAGTTCACATACTGGAAGGGCTCTTAAAGGCCCTTGACCATATTGATGAAATAGTCGCGCTTATCAAGGCTTCAGCAACGCCAAAAGACGCCCTGGAAGCCCTGATGAATTCATTCGGTTTCTCCGAGCTTCAATCGCAGGCAATCCTTGACATGCGTCTTCAGAGGCTTACCGGACTTGAGAGGGATAAACTTGCTGACGAACATGCTTCGCTGATTAAAGAAATTGCACGTCTGGAAAAAATCCTGTCGGATCGTAATGAATTACTGAGAGTTATCAGAGCAGAACTTGTAGAAATCAGAAACAAGTATTCAGACCCGAGAAGAACCGAGATAGTATATGGAGAACTAGGTAATTTTAACCTTGTTGACCTGATACCGGATGAGAAAATGGTGGTAACCATAACACGACGTGGATACATCAAGAGAAGCGAGCTTGATAAATACCGTACTCAAAACAGGGGAGGAGTAGGTGTCAAGGCAGGGGCGACTGGTGAAGATGACTTTATCGAGCATGTCTTTACAGCAAACAACCATGCGTCAATCCTTTATTTTACCAATAAAGGCCGCGTCTACCATACAAGGGTCTATGAAATACCGGAAAGAGACCGTGCGCTCAAAGGCGTCCCCTTAAACAATATCAGGCCTATCCATAAGGACGAAAGGATATGCGCAGTCCTTGTCGCGCCCGATATCACAATGGCAGCAAATGTAGTAATGG
>CAYNVT010000114.1:0-14006 GCA_964400685.1 uncultured Bacteriovoracaceae bacterium
TATCCAGAATGGTTCTGAAGACAAGGGCGTCGTTGATAATGCCGTCCACCTTGAGTTCGCCGTTCATATAGGCGGCTGTAGGGTCCACTGCACCCGAGAATATGCCCACGGCAAGGGCTGAACTCATGTCCAGGGTTATGTCCGGGGAATCTATTTCGCCCGAACCCATGGAAAATTTAAGGTTTTCCACCTTCATCCATGCATAGGGTTTTCCATCGATCTTGTACTGGAACTTTCTGTTGAATCCTTCAACTTCATCCTGGATGTCTTCGGTGCAGTTGCAAAGCTGTGTGAAGACGGCAAAAAAATCGGGAAGGTCATCTATTGAAAATGTGCCTTCTTCGATTTTGTCGAGAACGGAATCCTTCAATGCTTCGTTTAAAGGATTATTGCTTTCGATTATCCATTGCATAATTAATATCCTCCTGATTGATGGATTGGATATCTATATTGGTCTGACCAATTTGTATAATTTAAATGCGGCCTCTTTTCAATAAAAAATTGTGGAAATATAACTATTTTATAAACATAGATTGGTGAACAGTCATAAGATGGCGGCTTGAGATAAAAAAAATGGGATGGCGATTTGGGCAAAGGAGGCGCCATCCCTTAAGAGGAGGTTACAAAGACGTTTGTTTCTGTTTCTAATTCTTTTGATGCTTTTTCTTATCTCTTGGATGCATGAATTCTTTATCGTCACGTTAAGAAAATACTTAACCCCGAAAATAAAGATTTTGGAAAAAAATTATATGCGCCTGACGCCTCGGCAACGGGAGTGAACCCGCAAGCCCTGCAATTAATGGTTCCGCGGCCTTTTACATAGCACCCTGTAAAAATATTTCCATCAGGTGTAACATTGGCGAGCAGCCACTCATGACATTTCCAGGTATTGTCAATCATGGCCCTGAGCCTTGAAGATGAATTAAGAATCGGGATGCCTGCCTTTTTAAGCCGGACTATTGTCTCAACTGCGGTCCTGCGTTCATCACGGCTCAGTCTCAGGTTTTCTTCTCCCTGGCCGTAGGGATAGAAAAACTGGACAGTGATACCTCTGACATTAGGAAATTTTGCAATAAAGCGGGATAACTCTTCGAATTCCTTATAGTTGAGTCTGTTTAGAGTATAATGCACCAGAAGCTTCTTATGGGAGCTGCTCCTGATGTTTGAAATTGCAATGTCAAAGGAATTGCCCCTGAGCCTGTCATGGGTTTCTTTCAGGCCGTCAATGCTTACCCACAAGACATCGGTCTCAACATCAATAGGGAGGGTGCCGTTTGTGGTAGCGCCGACCGTGATAAAATGTTTTCCGGCAAGCAGTACAAGGTCATTGAAATCACGGTTGCCGTCTCTCCAGATCAAAGGCTCGCCGCCTTCGAATATGACGAACAGACAGCCCATCTTTTTTAGGGTCAGGATAGCCTTGAGCGCATCATCCCATGAGATATGAGTTCCGGGCAGACCTGCCTTTGAATAAAAAGGGCAGGGTGCGCATTTGAGATTGCAGTTGTATGTGAGCTTGAAGCTTGCAATCAGAGGGACCCGCTGCCGGAAGATTTTCGTCTTCAGGAAGAATAGGGCAAGCTCTGGCAGTGCATTAATCTTCAATGCGCGAAACGTAATCTGTCACCTTTGCAAGCGCGTATATCGCCTTCTCAGGTGACGGGTATGCCATGACGCCTTTTGAATCCAGCATGGCGATTATATTTTCGTTTTTCGGGGCATCGAAAGCCATAAGGTCAATGACCGGGATAACGGGTATGCCTTCGCTACCTATAAGACCGCATAAGAGGTCAAAGAGCCTGTGCTCTTCATTGATGAGTATGTTTGCATGTTTCTCGATTTCCGACCTTGATACCACATCGGACGTAAGCAGCCTTTCCGCCCTCAGTATCATATAGCCGAGTCCCATCACGATGACCGAATCGATCCCGCCGCATTCAGCAAGCAGCTTAACCGAATCTGTAATGACACTGACCTTTCCCGGCGCTACCAGATCTACAGGGTTCGCCCTGCTCCAGAAAGGTGGCAGTACGCTGTCGAGTTTTTCAATTATCGCATTGTCGAGAGGAGGTATTACAAGCCCGTTCAAAGAACACATGTCGGTCGCAATGACGCCCCATCCCCCGCCCAGCGTAATTATACCGACCCGGTTCCCCTTGGGAAGCGGCTGCGAAACGAGAATGCCGGCAACATCGATCATCTCGTCCATTGTCCCGACCTGTATGATGCCGGTCTGCCTGCACATGGATGTGAATACGCCGTCGTCGCTTGCGATTGCCCCGGTGTGGGACATGGCCGCCCTGGCTCCCTGCTCAGTCCGGCCGCCTTTGAGCAGTATGACGGGCTTTTTTCTCGATATCCTCCGGGCAGAGGTGAAGAACCGTCTGCCGTCCCTTACACCTTCTACGTAAAGGCATATGATATGTGTCTTTTCGTCGTTTTCGAGCATCTCCAGATAGTCTTCCATCGTGAGGTCGGCCTCGTTGCCCGAACTGATAAGGCGTGAAAGTCCGATATCCCGCCTTATGAAACGATAAGCTATTGATGTTCCAAGGTTTCCGCTCTGGGTGATCAATCCGGCATTTCCCTTTTTGATGGGCATGGATGTCATAAGCGCCTGCATGCATGAGGGCCACGCACTGAAAATACCCATCGTGTTCGGACCTACAACCCTTATGCCGCCCGAGCGTGCGATTTCCACCACCTCTTTTTCAAGGGCGGCGCCTTTCTCTCCCGTCTCGGAAAAGCCAGCTGTAATAATGATGGCTGCAGGGATGTTTTTTTTGATGCAGTCCTTGAGCGTATCCGGGACCAGAGTGTCCTTGACGACTATGACCGCGAGGTCGATACTATCCTCAATATCGAAAATATTCTTATAGACCTTTCTTCCGTACCAGTCACCGCCCTGAGGGTTTACGGGATAAAGGCGGCCGGTATAGCCGCACCTTATTATATGGTGAAGGATATTGAAGCCCCATTTGAATACATTTTTCGACGCGCCTATGAATACAATCGAGGCAGGTTCGAAAAGGGCTTTTGCGGTCTTTTCCATCTATTTCCCGGGGAAGTTTGCTTTGCGTTTTTCCTTCTGAGCCCTTACGCCTTCGCGTGCATCCTCGCTGCCGAAAACGGGCAGGCCGATTTCAACCTCGCGGTCAAATGCGCGTCTCAATTCCATTTCCCTCATCTCACGGGCGAACTTTATGATGCCCTGACATGCAAGAGGGCCGTTATTGGCAATTTTCTCTGCCATGGCCATTGCCGTGCTCATGAGCTCCGCTTTTTTGACGACCCTATTCAAAAAGCCCCATTCATACAGCGTCTGTGCGTCGTAATTGCCTGCGGTCAGAAGGATTTCAAGCGCCCGGTTTGGTCCAACTATCCTGGGCAGAAAGACATTTCCACCTCCAATCGGCATGATGCCCAGGCTGGATTCACGCATCTGGAATATGGCGTCATATGAAGCAATGCGTATATCCGCGCCCATCGCCATTTCAAATCCACCGGTCAGACAATAGCCGTTTACAGCTATGATAACGGGCTTCATGATAAAGCTGAATTTGAGCATGGCCTCGCCGGCTCCGCCCCCGAATCCTTCATAAAGCCATTTCTCGGCATCGTTTTCAGGCTCGCGCATGCGAGTAAGCACAGGGATGGCGGTCTTGAGGTCCATGCCCGAGCAGAATATGTCCGGCAGCGCTGAATAGATTACAGCAACCCTTATGTTAGCATCCGCATTTATATCTTTATAAGCATTGTGGAGTTCAAGCAGGATTCCCGGATCAAGCGCGTTTTTCTGTTCCGGCCTGTTAAGTCCCAGTTTGGCTATATGCCCCGCTTTTTCGTATATAAGACCCATTGTTTCCCTCCTTAGGCGATAGATTAACAGGTTGTTACGGTTGAAAAGAGATTTTGTCAACATTGCATAAAGCTCTTGACTCTTTCGGGACATATTATAAATGATATTTCCCGGTGCCTGAAATCATTAGGGAAACAAATCTGAGGTGAACATGAAAAAGGTCTTATCCGGCAATGAGGCAATCGCGAGAGGGGCATACGAGGCAGGCGTTAAATTCGCTTCGGCATATCCCGGCACACCCAGCACTGAAATCCTGGAAACAATAGCGAAAGAGTATAAGAGCATCCTGTCCGAATGGGCCCCGAACGAGAAGGTGGCCCTAGAAGTAGCCACCGGCGCGTCATACGCCGGGGCGAGAACCATGGCGGTAATGAAGCATGTGGGTGTGAATGTTGCCGCCGACCCCTTGATGACGCTGCCATATACGCTTGTAAGGGGAGGGCTGGTGCTTGTAAGCGCGGACGATCCGGAGCTGTTCTCGTCTCAGAACGAGCAGGACAACCGCCAGTATGCAAGATTCGCCAAAATCCCGATGCTGGAGCCTTCAACTTCCCAGGAAGCGAAGGACTTCATGATAGAAGCCATGAAAATAAGCGAAGAATTTGAAACACCGGTGATACTGCGCACCACGACGCGCATTTCCCATTCGATGGGAGTCGTTGAAACCGGAGACCCTGCCCAAGCAAAAGCCCCGACACTTGAAAGGCACCCCAGGGAATGGGTCATGCTGCCTGCCAATGCAAGGGTGCGCCACCCTGTTATTGAAGAAAGAATTATCAGATTGAGGGAGCTTTCAAATAAATCACCCCTTAATTATGAGGAAAAGGGTGACAGATCGATAGGGATAATATCTTCAGGCATTGCATATCAGTATGCGAAGGAGGCTATGCCCGGTGCATCGTTCCTGAAGCTCGGCATGTCCTATCCCTTGCCTGATAAGAAAATAAAAAAATTTGCGGCCAAAGTAGACGAACTGTGGATAATCGAAGAACTCGACCCGTTCTTTGAAGAACAGATAAAAGCCATGGGCATAGCCTGCACGGGAAAAGAAAAAATCCCCATGTGCGGCGAGCTGAGTCCGGACATCATAAAAGAGGCCATAACCGGGAAAAAGAAAAAATATCCCGCCCAGGCCAGCCTGCCCGGAAGGCCGCCCAGCATGTGCCCTGGTTGCCCGCACCGCGGCATGCTCTGGGCGATAAAGCGAAACAAGTCATTCATCGCGGGAGATATAGGCTGCTATACCCTGGGTTTCCTTCCACCCCTTGATGCAATCGATACATGTCAGTGCATGGGCGCTGGAATAAGCCATGCACACGGCATGTCAAAGGTGTTCGGGGCGAAAAAAGAAAAAATAACCGCAGTTATCGGTGATTCCACATTTTATCATTCAGGTCTCACCGGTCTTCTCAACCTTGCCTACAACAACGGTACAGCCCTTATCGTCATACTTGACAACAGTACGACGGCCATGACCGGCGCGCAGAACCATCCGGGTACAGGCGTGACACTCGGCAGGGAAAAAACCATCGATGTGAATCTGGAACAGGTCGTAAAGGCCCTGGGCATCAAATGGGTCGAGACGATTAATCCCTATGACATAAAGAATGCGCGTAAAAAGGTAAAGGAGGCGCTCGAATACGACGGACCATCAGTGATCATATCGAAAGCGCCCTGCGTGCTTCTGAAATCAAAGGCGGTATCCGGCAAGGTGCTTTCAGTCGATCCCGAAAAATGCACTAATTGCAAGGTGTGTATTTCCCTTGGATGCCCTGCGATAGAGTCAAAAGAGGATTCGGTCAAGATAAATTCCCTGTGCGTGGGCTGCGGGATATGCGCCGATGTCTGCGCCGCCGGTGCAATAGGAGGTGCTCAATGAATGTACTCATGACAGGAGTAGGCGGGCAGGGGATAATCCTTGCATCGGATATCCTATCTGAAGTCATGATGAGGTCGGGTATGGATGTGAAGAAATCAGAAATACACGGCATGGCCCAGAGGGGCGGAAGCGTGATGTCACATGTAAGATTCTCGAAAAAGGTCTTTTCGCCCATCGTCCCTTACGGTGAGTGCGACATACTTATCTCATTTGAGGAACTCGAAACCGCCCGCTATCTGCCGTACCTTAACAGTGACTCAAGGGTTATTATAAACAGGTTCAGGCTCTCGCCGCCCTCGGTAACTGCCGGGAAAGAAACATACCCGGATGTGCTTCCCCAGATAATGAAGATAACAAGAAATGTAGCCCTGGTGGAAGGAAGCAAGGCTGCAAAGGAAATAGGCAATCCAAGGGGCGTAAATATCGTACTTATGGGCGTGCTTTCGAAATACATCGATGTTCCGGAAAACACCTGGATCGATACGATCAATGATATGGTTGCCGAGAAGATAAGGAAGGTTAACATCGAAGGTTTTATGAAGGGAAGGTATCTATAAAAAACAATTAGATGAGAAAAAGAAATATAATGAAAAGCTTTAGGAGGATATGATGATTTTTAATTACGAGTTTGAAACACTGCCCAGGGAGGCGCTTGAAGCGCTGCAGGTCAAAAGGCTGCGCCAGGTCGCGGACAGGGTCTATCACACCGTGCCCTTTTACAGAAAGGCGTTTGACGACCTGAAGGTCAGGCCGGAACAGATAAAGAGCCTCGATGACCTGAAGAGACTGCCGTTTACAATAAAGAAGGATTTACGCGACAACTACCCGTTCGGCCTTTTTACCGTGCCCATGAGCAATGTGGTCAGGATACACGCCTCATCCGGCACGACAGGCAAACCGACAGTCGTCGGATACACCAAAAGGGACATTGACATGTGGGCGGAGCTCATGGCCAGGTGCTTTGCCGCCGCAGGGCTCACCAACCACGACATCATACATAACGCCTACGGCTATGGCCTGTTCACCGGAGGCCTGGGCGCTCATTACGGGGCTGAAAGGCTGGGTGCAAGCGTGATCCCCATGTCGGGCGGCAATACGAAGAAACAGATAATGATTCTTCAGGACTTCGAACCCACTGCAATCTGCTGTACGCCTTCGTATGCCCTGTTCCTTGCAGAGGCCGGAGAAGAGATGGGCGTCGATATGAAGTCTCTGAAGCTGAAAACCGGCATTCTCGGCGCAGAACCCTGGAGCGAAAGGATGAGGCAGGAGATCGAAACCAAGATGGGGATCGAGGCGCTCAATATATACGGTCTGTCGGAGATTATCGGCCCGGGCGTTTCGATGGAATGTCTGGAAGCAAAAAAGGGCATGCACATATTCGAAGACAATTTCATTGTCGAGGTCATCAATCCGGAAACCGGCGAGCAGCTCCCGTATGGCGAAAAGGGCGAGCTGGTTTTCACGACGATAACAAAAGAGGCATTCCCGCTCATCAGGTACCGCACCAAAGACATATCCATGCTTTATCCCGAGGTATGCAAATGTGGCAGGACTTTCGTAAGGATGGAAAGGGTGACCGGCCGCAGCGACGACATGCTCATAATAAGAGGTGTGAACGTATATCCTTCTCAGATAGAAAGCGTGCTGCTTGATATTGAGGGTCTTGAACCCCACTATCAGCTCATAGTTGACAGGGAAGGCTCGCTTGACACTCTGGAGGTTCAGGTGGAAGTCAGCGAGAAGATAGTCTCCGATGAAATCAAGGTTATGCAGGGGCTTCAGAAAAGGCTTGGAAAGGATATAAAAGACCTGCTCGGCGTAACGGCAAAGATAAAGCTGGTCGAGCCGAAAACCCTTCAGCGGTTCGAAGGCAAGGCCCAGAGGGTTACCGACAAACGTAATATATAATGGAAAAAGGAGAAAATAATGAAAGTTGAACAGATTTCGATATTTCTTGAAAACAAACCTGGCGGGCTTTCCGAAGTGACGAGAATTTTAAAGGAAAACAACATCAACATAAGGGCGCTCTCGCTCGCCGATACGACAGATTTCGGCATATTGAGGCTCATTGTGAACGATGTCGAAAAGGCAAAGGAAAAGCTAAAGGCCGCAGGTCTCAGCGTAGGCCGCACAACGGTCGTGGCACTGGAGGTCCCTGATACGCCGGGCGGGCTCAACGGCATACTTGAGGCCCTGTCAAAGGAAAGCATCAATGTGGAATATATGTATGCGTTTATCCAGAGCAGCGGGAAGAATGCGGTCATAATTTTCAGGTTCGACAACACGGACCGTGCCATAGAAATATTGAGCAGCTCAGGCTTTAAGGTGCTGTCAGGGGAAATGGTTTATTCGTTGTAAAGAGATGCACAAAGTTCTTGAAAGACAGGCACAAAGTTTAGAATAAGAACAAGGCACAAAGGCACAAAGTTATAAATCAATTAATTCAGGACGTTTGCCTTTGTGCCTGGGATTTATGCTAAAAAGTGTTCAATATTTTGAATGTTATATCTGGTCACTATGTTTTATGTAATGAAGATTGTCTTCGCACTTGATTTTGATTTAAGGCCGAATATGAAAAATGTCTGGACAAATCATTATTAGTCATTATTAATAATTAAATAATGTAATAAGATTATACTTAATATAATTGAATAATCTGCCGATAACGATAAAAAGGAATAGGATGAAAAGAATATCTGACGATATTAAAGGTGTAACACTACTCGAACTCATCGTAGTGCTTGCGGTAGTTGCAATCACTGCAGCCATGGCGGCACCGGGCATGGGTGAGTGGATGACAAAGTCCAAGCTTAATGCAGAGGCAAGAAAGATATATTCCGCATTTCAGCTTGCCCGTTCCGAGGCCATCAAGAATAATCAGGATGTCTGTTTAGGCATATATTTCAACTCCTACGGAACCAGCCACTATACAGTTAAATTGGGGACCTGGCAGCAATACAATGATAGCACTACAATTTTTCTGGCCACAAAGACTGTGCCCGGGAAAATGAGGCTGTATATGTCTGATTTTCCTGCATATACAGGCAAGACCACATGGCAGTACACGTCAAGAGGGTCTTTCCTGCCGGGCGATGAAACTCAGACATTGATACTGGAAAGCGAGTCCGGCTATAAAAAGACCTTCACTTTTTCATTAGGGGGCAATGTTACGATACAATGACAACAAAAGGTTCTTTCATAAATAAGGAAGGTAAAATGTTTTTATCATGTAAAAGATGCTGTCATGACATAAGAGGCCTTACGATGATTGAGCTCATGGTCGCCATGGCCCTCGGTATGATCATCACAACTGTCGTTTTCGTCTTCTATGGAGGCTTGAACAGCAACGGCGCTTTCCAGCTTGAGATGAGCAAACTTCAATCCGACCTCAATGCAGCAATCGATATGATGGAAAAAGATATCATGAATGCCGGCGCAAATCCCCCGCCCAGTTGCGAGACTCCCGGCTGCACCCTTCCGGCGGCAAATACCACATTCACTACAAATGCCGTTCAAAATACAATGTCCGGAAACAGTTCTATCAGGGTTTATGCGGATTTGGACGGTAACAATGTATTATCCGGAGATAATGAAGTAGTCCTGTACCGTTGGAACAGGACAAAAAAATGCATTGAAAGACTGAATTGGGATTATGATGCCAGCCCCCAATTGCTTCCAAGGCCAGCTTATTCGATTCTGGATAATGTTACAAATTTTAATATAACCTATTATGAACCGTATAACGCTACTTTCTGCCCGAATGACGATTCAGCCTACAACTGTAACGGCGTTCTTTACGAATGCAACATGAATCAAAAGCTTACAGATACCGCCTATTTCACTTCAGGCACGGTCAACAACAACCCTACCACATGGAATCACCGCACAAGTCAGTATACATTAGCCTCTAACGCCGTAGCCGGCAGGGTGGACCTGGTCATACTTGATATTACTGTAGAAACAGACAGGATAGACCCTGAGACCGGAAGGAAAAAAGAAATAACTATTCAGAAATGGATTGAATTGAGGAACCGGAGATGAAAAAACATCACGGAAATTATGTAAAAGGCTTTACCGTCATAGAAGTCCTTGTGGTACTGCTTATTTTTTCTGTGGCAATGCTTGGAAGCATGAAGCTTATAAAACTTACCGTACAGAGCAATGATTATGCAGAAGACCTGCTTCTGGCAATCACCTGGGGAAAGAGCACGGTTGAAAATCTGAGAATGATCCCGCTCTATAATGCCGATGCCCCCACCGTGCTCAACTCGGCTATCTTCAGTGACGGTGTGCATCGGGCTGATGTAGGTGTTGCCCCTGGTTCAACCACTTATTTCAACAGGACATGGACTGTTTACCCCGTATCAGGTTCTGATATGAAGAGAATTGAGGTTACCATGTGGTGGAGCGAGAGAGGCACTACACGATCTTATACGATATCCTTCTTAAAGGGGAGGTATTCATGATAAAAAATGACAACAGGGGTTCTGTAGTACTGATGGTTATTCTTGTCATACTTGTTCTTATGATATCAGCCGGGCTGTATGTGGCAAGAAGTTCGACTATAGGCTTCAGGGTTATTTTCAATGAAAAGGACTATACCAACAGCTTTTATGCGATTGATATGGTCGTCGATTGGTTTCTTAATAATCCTGACATGATAATTGATTCTGCCACGACAAAGTATGCTCAGAATAAGTCAGAATTGAAAACCGTTAACAGCAGCCTTCTGCCAGATTTTCAGATTTACCAGAGGGGTCACATAAGGGATAATGTAGATTTGAAAATTGCAAGGGGAGAAAACAGTCTCCCGAAATTCATGATGTCAAAGAATCCCGGAAACAGCGTAAGTTTGAAAGGTTTGAATTGGCATGCGACTGTAACTGATAAAAAAAGCCAAAGGAAGATTTTAGTAGGAACCCAGTTTGTACTTCCAGCAACTGAATAAAAAGGTCGACAAGGCAACAGGGGGATAAGAAGATGCTTAACAAACGATTGGTAATATTTTTCCTGATGATTATGTTAATACCGGCAAGGTTTTATGCAATGGAACCCCTGGGTGATATGGGCATGTTCGTAAACAATGCGGCCATGGTTCCCAATGTTCTTATCATCCTGGATAATTCCGCTGATATGGGTAAATATGTATGCGATGTCGGTACATACAGTCCAACCGGAGACTATTGTTCCACTGCTTCATGCAACAATACATGTGATTATGTTAATGACTATGTTTATTACAGGCCGACCCTGTCAAGCAGGTGGCAGCTTTTAACAAACAGTCTAAGTGATCTTGAAGCAAGCTGCGGGTCAAATGTCAGAGCCGCTCTTGAAACAATCGGTTACTATAGCCCCTGGGATGATGATGTAGTTGCCCTGTATGGCGATCATACCATCTGCCTCAATAACCATTTGATATCGCATTGCAGGCTTGAGTGCGATTACTGGCAGTGCATGTGCGGCTATCGCATGGTTGCAACAGGCAGATATTTGAATTTCAGAAGATGCAATCCTAATGCAGGCATGCATTGCCAGACAAGACTGGACTATGCAAAGAACAGGATTTCTCAGATAGCAAACGATATCGGTATCGATCATACGGTTACCAACCCTAATCTTGCAAGCAATCAGAAGATGAGAATAGGACTGATGACATTTTCCACGGTCCGTTTTCATCAGACATGCAGCTGGTTTACCTGTAATTTTGTAACGGATAAATCCTGTTATAAAGCAGAGAACGGTAACGTTATTGGAGGACAGCAGTGTGAAAGGAATTATCTGGGCGCCAGAATTGAAGCCTGGGTTGGAATGACCTATACAGATCAACCCAATTGTAAAGATACTGCCGCCTATGACGATCTTCAGCGTGTACTCAATGAAGATACGAATTTCAGACTTGAAACAAGCATATCAAAAGGTATTCCTATGGCTGAAGCACTTGCAGAGGCCGGACTTTATTATGCAGGGCAGTATTCATGGTCGCACAGGCAGAATATCAGCGGATATATAAACAGAGTATATTCAACCCCTTCCTATGTGCCTGATGATAAAAAATCGGCATATCTTGACCAGATATTTTCGGACCAGACAAGCAGGAAATACAGTTCTCCCATCAAATGGAGATGCCAGAAGAATTATATCATCCTGATAACAGCCGGCAACCCCTCACAAATAACTGACGACGGGACATTCAGGGCATACAAGGAGTGGAATGGTAGTGACTGGACGTGTAGCAACGACCAGTGTGATTATGTGCAGACCCTTGCCAGCTACAATCTTTTTACCGGCAACCAGTGGCGGCCTGACGGCCATGTGGGGTTCATGGATGTCTGGACCAGCGGCGCACAGCAGTCTCTGCCCATAAGAACAGGTGGAGTAATGGGTGACGCCGCTGATGTCGCGGCTTTTCTGTACAACAATGACATAATGGGAACTCAAGCGGATGGCGGGACTGCCTGCTCCAGGGGTGATAAGACGACTTACTTCAATAGCTCGGATTACCCGAAACAGAATGTCATAACCTATGTAATGGGCTTTTCCGATGCCGACCCGGACGGAAAAACCCTGATGTCAAAGATAGCAAAAAGCGGCGGCACCGGCGATTATTATTCGATAACCAGTTCAGTTGATTTTGATGCCGCCCTGACAGAGATATTTTCAACAATAATGAAAAACAGCGCCGAATATGTCTCGCCGGTCGTGCCGGTCAGCAGAATGAACGGTATATACGCGGGCGACACCATTTATTTGGGCCAGTTCAAGACCGCATCCTCCGTGCCCTGGATCGGAAATCTTAAAAAATACAAGCTCGATAATATAGGCAATTTGCTTCAAACAGGCAGCACTGTTAACAATCCTATTTATGCTACATGCTGTTATAGAAACCCGCTGACCGATCAGCAGGTATGCAGTTATTCATCCTCCGACATATCATGCTCCGATGCCGAGGGGAATGTTTACGCAGATATGATCAAGGACAGCGCCAGATCATACTGGTCTTCTTCGGCGGATGGAAACGATGTTGAAAAAGGAGGGGCAGGCGAATTTGTCAACACTCAGGCAGCGAGCAGTACAAGGGTAGTCAAGACCTTATTGAATTACACAAGCGGTCAAGGTTTGGTTGATATTACACATTCTTCCGTAACCAATGATATGTTAGGAGTGTCCTCAAATGATGAGAGATATTCATTACTTTCATTTGTTACAGGAAATGCTGTAAGCGGCGTCAGAGATACGACACGAACATCTTTCCTGGCCAACATCACCCACTCAAAGCCAGCCGTAATGGAAGACGGCAACAACAATGTCATATTTGTAGGAGACAACGGCGGCCAGCTCCACTGCTTTGTGGATAATACTTTGACGCATACGCTTTCCGAGCCGTTTTCGTTCATCCCGGGCCAATATCTGTCAAAACTCAAGGAGATGAGGGATGATAAATATCCGCTCTATTTCATTGACGGCAGCCCCAAGATTTATGACGTCGGAACCGAGAGGTTTCTTACCTTCGGATTGAGAAGGGGCGGCGCGAATTATATGACGTTTAAAATCGGTAATGTTAACGCTGACGGAACCTATAACGGTTCCAGTGCCAATTATTCAAACCCCACATTCAAGTGGATGTTCCCGACAGATGCCAGCTGGAACAACGATATCGGCCAATCCTGGACCGAGCCCATACCCTGCAAGATCTGGAGCAACGGTGAATCGAAGCAGGTACTTCTGGTTGGCGGAGGCTACGATGCCAGGGCAGAAGACGCGAACGACCCCAGCCAGCCCAACAGCGCCACCAATACGGTTACGAAAGGAAGGGGTATTTATGCCCTTGATGCGGCCAACGGTACTGTCGTCATGTCAATCTTTAATGATGCCTCTTTGTCTATTAAAGGTTCAATCGTCGATCTGCTTGCATTCGACAGGACCGGGGACGGCAATGTGGATACCATCTATGTCGGCGATACCTACGGGAACATTTATAACTTCTGGAAATGGACATATGATGTATCTACGAGAATCATTACAGAGGATACCGCCAGTAATGACTGGCAGAAGAGACAGATTTTTGACGGCAGAAAAAATAGCGGCTGGGGCAAAGGAATGATATTGAAATTTTTCAACGCCCCTGATGCTGTAATGGTGAGTGACGCGGGTTCATACACATGTACTGCCACCGGTTCGAATGTAACCAAATATGCACCTGTCGATTACATTTTCATAGGCACCGGCGACAGGGAGCATCCCAAGGCAGCGCAAGCATCAAGCGGC
>CAYNVT010000115.1:0-13815 GCA_964400685.1 uncultured Bacteriovoracaceae bacterium
CTTCTGAGCACAGCTTTTATCCTTGCCAAAAGCTCCCTGGGGTTGAAGGGTTTCGGCAGATAATCATCCGCACCCAGCTCAAGCCCTATGATTCTGTCAGAATCTTCACCCCGGGCGGTAAGCATTACAACCGGCACTGAAAATTTCGTACGGATCTTCCTAAGCACCTCTATGCCGTCATCGCCCGGCATCATTATATCGAGTATCACGATATCCGGAGAAAACTCCCTGATGGTGTCCAGGGCCCTGCTTCCGTCAGGCAGCCAGCTTACATTAAAACCGAAACCTTCCAGATATTCCTTCAAAAGGTCCCTGAGCTTTACGTCATCATCAATAATAAGGACTTTCTTATCCATATCTATCCATGCTCTTTGCTACGCTTTCATTTGTCATGCAAGAGAATTTACCGGTCTTAGCATATGTTTACAATTTTTTACAATTACGACATACGCGGTTTACATATCAGGTTTAAACAGTACACAACAAAGAGAAAAGGAGAACTCTAATGAAGAGAACAATATTTTTTGTATTAAGCATTCTGATAGCGGTATCATTTCTTGCTTTTGCCGGATGCAGGGCGGGCTTCGGTCCAGGATGGGGAGGAAAAGGTAACTTTTCAGCCATGATAGATAAACAGGTGCAAGATCTCAATCTTACACCGGCTCAAAAAACAACCCTTGACGGTATTAAAGCCAACATTGAAAAGGATATTACCGCCCACAGAGAACGCATGCAGGCAATGCGTTCAGAAGTCGACAAAGAACTGGCCAAGGCCAGCCCTGATGTAAACGCCGTAGCCGCGGACATAAAGCAGAAGCTTTCGGCAGATACGAATCCGGGTGTCAAGATGGTCGATTATTTCACCCAGTTTTATAACACGCTCGATGCAAACCAGCAGAAGCAGCTTATTGAAAAGATGAAGGCCTGGAGCAAAGACTACCCTGGCAGATGCATGGACGGTAAAAAAGGATGCTACAGATACAGCAAATGCCCCATGAGGGGAAAGTAAAGCATGACATATACAAATAAATAAGCCCAAAACTCAATACCCCTATAAAAGACTCCTCATTTTAATAGCCTCTTCCGCAAAGGAAGGGGCTTTTTTTTATCTGAAATCTCACCCATACCGGTTCTTCCTCAGAAGCCCCAGCCTGTTGCATGCGTCCTCAAGGACATCGTCTTCCTTGGCAAAGCAGAAGCGTGCAAGGTTTTCACCGCCGTCATCGTGGTAGAATGCGTTGCCCGGCACGCAGGCGACTCCGGTCTTTTCCAGGAGATACATCGCTTTTTCCTTGCTTGTCGTACCGTGAATGCCGCCTATGTCCGCAAAGACATAGTACGCACCCTGCGGCGGATACGGCCTTATGCCCGAGGCTGAGAGCGCCTCGCAAAGCATCGAGCGCTTTTTTGCGAATTTATTCTTTAGCCCGGTGTAGTAATCTTCACCGAAACCTCTAATACCCTCGGCAACACCAGCCTGGAAAGGCGACGGCGCACAGATGTAGGCCACATCATTGAAAAGGCCTATGGCCTGAGCCCATGATTCATCGCAGATGCACCAGCCTATACGCCAGCCGGTCACGCTGAACATCTTCGACGCCCCGCCGATCATGATCGTGCGTTTCCTCATCCCGGGTAAAGTGATGGGGGGAACGTGCTCGAACCCGTCATAAAGGAAATGTTCGTATATCTCATCCGTGAAAACGAATAGATTATGTTTCTGGGCTATGCCGGATATAGACTCGAGTTCTTCCCTTAAAAACACCTTACCTGTGGGGTTGGCAGGCGTGTTTACTAGAATGCCCCTTGTCCTCTTCGTGACCGATCGTTCAAGCTCATCATAAGAGAATCTCCAGTCCGGGGGCTGCATTCTCACGAAGACCGGCACAACATCGAGGGCCTTCAATGTGTTAACGTGATACCCGTAAAAAGGCTCGAAAATGATCACCTCATCGCCCGGATTCAGAAGGGAATAGACTGAGCAGAAAAAGGCCCCGGTCGCGCCAGCCGTAACCACTATCCCGGTATCCGGGTCGGCCTCAATCCCGTAGCGTTTTCTGTACATACCGGCAATGGCCGATCTCAGCACAGGAAGCCCCGCGTAGCTGGAATATATGTTGAAGCCGTCGTCCATGGCCTTTTTGACGGCCTCTATCACCGGTCTCGGCGGCATGAGGTCTGAAAGTCCCTGCGAGAGGTTGATGCCCCCGATGCGGCTGCACTGAATGGTCATGTTCCTGATCTCGGACTGCAGTGCGCAACTGTTTCTTCTGCTCATTTCTAGCGGCATATCTTCTTCTCCTGCGGTTTTTTTATCTCTTGCCATACTTAACCATACTTGATAAGCCCTTTTTCAGTAATTCCTTTAGGAGAAAGGCCATGTCATTTTCATCCGTGGAAAACGTCAGCAGCGAACTGGAGTCCGTAGGATACATCCCTTCAAGGCAGATTTCGACGGTAGTCTATCTTGCCCAGGCCACAAACAAACCCATGCTTGTAGAAGGGCCTGCAGGAGTCGGAAAGACCGAACTTGCAAAGTCTGTGGCTCTTTGTCTTGGCCGCGAACTCATAAGGCTCCAGTGTTATGAAGGTCTCGACGAGGCGAAAGCCCTGTACGAATGGGAATATGCAAAGCAGCTGCTCTATACCCAGATGGTTAAGGAAAAGATCGGCGAGGTCATTGAGGGCGCAAAGACATTGTCCGAAGCGGTCGACAGGATAGCCGGAGAGGAGGATGCATTTTTTTCCGAACGCTTCATCTGTTCAAGACCGCTCTTAAAGGCCATAAGCTCGGATGAGCCCACCGTTCTGCTAATAGACGAGGTGGATAAGAGCGACCCAGAGTTCGAGGCCTTCCTGCTGGAACTTTTAAGCGACTTCCAGGTGACCATACCGGAGATAGGGACAAGAAAGGCCAAGAATATCCCGTTTGTCGTACTGACATCCAACAATTACCGGGACATGAGCGATGCGCTTAAAAGACGCTGCCTGCATATGTGGATAGATTATCCGGACCGCGAAATCGAAAAGCGCATAGTTAAGACCCGCATCCCGGGAATAGAGGAAAGACTGCTGGACAGGATGATAGACGCAGTTCGGGAGATCCGCAAACTGGAGCTGAGAAAGCGCCCCTGCATATCCGAGACGCTTGACTGGGCAAGGGCGCTTATCGCGCTTCAGGTGGAAGACCTTTCCGCTGACCTAGTAGCCGACACGCTTGGCGCACTCATTAAATACAAGACCGACGCGGACAGGGTTAACGAAAACATGGTTAAGATTCTGAAAGACTGAAAAGGATAATCTTTGCTTAACCTTATTCTGGATTTCGTCTCATGCCTGAAGGCCGGCGAACTGCAGGTGTCAACGGCCGAGGCGCTCGACTGTTCAAGACACCTGGAGATCATAGACTATCTTGACGAGGAGATGTTCAGGACCACCCTCAAGTGCAATTTCGTTAAGACTCACCGCGATTCGAGAAAATTTGACAGGCTCTATGACCTCTTTTTCCACGGACTTCCCGATGAATCCGACAAGTCCAATCCTTTTGATGAAATGCGTGATGTACTCTCCGATCTAAAGGAGGACGCCAGCGAAAAGGAAAGGACCATAGTGGATTTCGTATCCGGCAATCCCCTGCCCTATCTCGAAGTGCTAAAGAGAATGAAGGAAAACGAAGCCCCGTCATTCATGAGATTCAATTTCGGGCCGCTCGCCAACCGTCTGGAAATACTGCTGATGCTTAACAGGGTCCGCGACCTTGCCCTTAACAGCGCCTATCAAAGGGGTCAGGACGAATATGCCGACCTCATTACATCGCGTATAGAGCGTGCATACCGGCTTATGGTGGAAGATCAGGGTCCGGTGGCAGACGGGCTCAAAAAACTGAAGGCGCATGATGAAAAAAGGGGGGCCAGCTCAAAACCCTTCGGCAGCCTGACTGAAAAGGAAATCCAGGAGGTCAGGGAAACCATCGACCACCTTGTGAGAAAGCTCAAGGACATCGTGACCCGGAGATGGGCATCGGCATCTTCCGGTGTGATCGACGTGAAGAAGACATTGAGAGCTGCTCAGAAATATCACGGGGTTCCTATTGAAATCCGGATGCGCCACAAACCAAAAAGAAAGGCTCGCATTGTTACGCTGTGCGATGTGTCCAGCTCGGTATGGGCTTCCGCACGCTTCATGCTGAATGTCCTTTATTCGCTTCAGGAATGCTTCGCAGACGTAAAGAGCTTTATTTTCGTGGCAGGTCTTGCAGATGTGACAAAAACACTCAAGGAGCATGAGATAAATCATGCGATAGACCTTGTCCTCAAAGAATCTCCGCTTGAATTCAACCAGCCTACCGATTACGGCAGAACTCTCATCGATTTCAAGGATAAGCACATGGATACACTTGACAAGAAGACGACTCTCATCGTCATGGGCGATGCGAGAACGAATTACCAGAACCCCAGGGATGATATCTTCGAAGAAATGAGAGAAAGGGCGCGCCGCGTTATATGGCTCAACCCGGAGCCGCACTATGTATGGAATACCGGCGACAGCGAGATGAGCACATACGAGCCCTACTGCAACGAATTGAGGCAGGTGAGAACATTAAACGAGTTGATGGAATTCGTGGAGGAGCTGGTATTATAGCTGTTAAGCTGATAAGCTCTTGAGCTTAAAAAACCGGAGAGAATACAGTTGATGGCCCCAGGCAATAAAAAGATGAAGCAGTTTGCGAGTGAACATATTGCAGGACGAAACCTGTACGAAGGACCTTTCCCCCGTGATCTCTGGAAAATGATGCGTTCTGAGGGGCTGCTCGAACCTTTCACGAGCTATTCCGAGATAAGTTCGGCAGGTGAAGCTCTTGTCAGGTACGGAGGCAATATCGGTATTGCCCTGTCATGGATGCTTCATCAGCTTGCATGCCGATTTGTCATTAACAGGCTGGGCACGCTGGAGCAGAAAGCCATGCTTGCAGGCGGCAAAACCGCATGCCTCGCCATGAGCGAACCCAAAACAGGGGCCCATCCAAAACACATGAAAAGCCGTGCTGAATTGACGCCGGGTGGCTATGTAATCACCGGGGAAAAGGCCTTTATAACCAATGCGCCTATTGCTGACTTATTTGTCGTGATAACAGTCACGGGAGAGAAGGAAGGCCGTAAAGAATTCAGCGCCCTGATCGTGCCCAAATCTTCAGAAGGTTTGAAGGTTGCAGACATGGATCTGCCCTTTCTCAGACCTTCGCCCCATGGAACAGTAAAAATTGATACCTGCACCGTGCCTGAAGAAAACCTTATCGGCACAAAAGGCAAGGCTTATGATGAAATCGTCCTCCCCTTCAGAGAGGTCGAGGATATCATGATGATGGGACCACTTGCCGGGGCCATGCGTTTTGTCATGGATGGCCTCGCAAAAATGCTGCGGCATTCAGAACCCGGTGAAGAAGTCCTGCTCATGCTCGGCAGGATGAAGGCAATAAGCGGGGCTGCGGCATTCATTGCCGGAAAGGCCGCAGTTGCGCTGGATGAAAATATTGAAAACGACCTGCTGCCGGTCATACTTGTTTCGCGGACAATGGCCGCAGAATTTCTGGAGCTTGCGGGCAGAATAATTTCAGAATCCAAGGATGGGAACAGACAGCTCTCAATCATGATTGGCGATTTCGGCAAAATTATAAGAATAGCTGACGGCGTATCAAAGATAAAACAGAAAAGGCTCGGAGAGACGTTGCTCAGGCAGAACGGCGATTGAATCTTTTTTAAATCTGAAAGGGTCTTCTAAGCCAGGAAGGCACAGGCCTTATCCATTACCAGTTTGTATGCCTCATTGACACGGTCCTTATATTTTTCAGTCAGAGGAAAAGGTGTTGCGTGGTTGTAGGGAAATTCAAAATCGAGCACGTCCACTTCTATATCTATATCCCTGAAACCGCCCTTGAGCGTATTCAGCACCTCATGAGGCGGGACGATCTCATCCTTAACCAGTGTTACGGCATGTATACGCTCATAAATCTCTTTAAGCCTGTTCTCACGCAATTCCCTGAAATGCCTGTAGGTAAGCATTGCCTTGAAATAGCTCTGCTCGAAATGCTGGCCGCTTAAATAGTGTCCGAGCCGTTTCTTTCCTGCAAAATTATTATTGAGCTGCTCCTCGTAAAAATTCTGTACGGCTATACATGCCTTCATATCCATGATGTATCTGGATATCGGGTACATCCTGTCGAGCGTCGCCCCTCCGCAGAATATGAACAGCCGGGATTTATCAAGGTCCGAACCTGCATTCGCCATAAGAAGGATCAGAGACAGTATCGAACCGATTGAATAGCTGAAAAAGTCGATTCCTGCATCACCGGATATGCCCTCAACCAGACCGCTTCTTATCATGCCTAAAAGGTCTGAAAAGTCCATATAGGTCTGGAAACCAGACCAGAATATCCTTTCAGGATCGGCCTCCAATCTTTCGCTGATGGCTGCGTTCACAAATGAGCTCTCTGCATTGTCAGGCTTCAAGGCCCTTTCGTGAGCGACCTTTCTCATCAGGCGGAAATCCGACCAGGCGCTCTGCGCCCGTTCCATATGAAATGCAATGGGAAACATTATTACGGCCTTGCCGGTCTTTTTAACAAGCTCATACGCCCAAGGCAGGTACTTGTCCCAGTTCTTTTCATTAAGCCCGTGAAACAGGAAGATGACGCCTTTTGAGTTTTCTGAATCCGCATTCCTCATTATATAGTAGGGGAAGCTGATATTGCTGCTGATATTGTAATCATTGATAGCTATTGCAGGGTGGTTGACGCTAATTTCCTGCACAGACTGTTCCTCCTCAAATTCTTCCCCGTGCACTTTACAGAAATAGGAAGGCGCCCCTGGAAGCAGCTTTGCATATGCCGAGACAAAATCCTTTTTTCTGATTGTTATGGAAAGATCATCGCAGAGAGATTCATCCTCAATCCTGCCGAAAGATTTCTTCAATTTATCGTGGAGACAGATATATGACATATCCTGCACCCCATTATATGCACTTGAGAGGTTTGTAAACAGTTCAAAACATATTTGCCTTTCTCTTGAAATATACCTTCTTATGTGGCTATCTTGAGCAATGACAAGAATCGGCGCTATTTCAGATACCCATGTTATCAGACCTGAACCGCTCATCGATGAGATTATCGAAAAACATTTTCAGTCAGTGGATATGTTTATTCATACAGGCGATATGGTTTTCTCCGGAGTCCTGGACTCCCTTTATGCAACCGGAAAACCGGTTCATGCGGTATCGGGCAATATGGACCCGTTAGAGATTAAGAGCAGGTATCCGGTTAAGAAGATCATCGAGGTTGAAGGCGTAAGGATCGGCATGATACATGGATGGGGTTCTCCTGATGGCATCAGACAGCGCATCATGGGTGAATTTCCAGACGCCGGCGCTATTGTCTATGGCCACACGCATCAATCTTTTTCCGCATTTGAAGCAGGTATTTTCTTTTTCAACCCCGGTTCCCCGACCGACTCAAGATTTACAAAAGAGGGTTCAGTGGGTATAATCGAAGTCGACTCAGGAAATATCAGGGGAGAGATAATAAGATTATGAATAATATCTGGGCGCCTTGCAGGGGGGAATATATAATTGCACCGAAACAGGAGGGCTGCATTTTCTGCGATGCCATGAAAGGGGGTCACAGCCTGCTTATCAAAAAAAATGATTCCTCATTTGCCATAATGAACCGATTCCCTTATAACGCCGGTCACTGTATGGTGGCACCTTTAAGGCATACCGGTGACATTAATGACCTGAGTGATGAGGAAGGTGCTGACATATTCGGGCTTGCCAAAGAGCTTACAGCGGCAATAAAAAAATCGATGCGGCCCGAGGGTTTTAACATCGGGATAAACATGGGTGCAGCTGCAGGTGCCGGAATAGCAGATCATATACACGTACATATTGTACCCAGATGGAACGGGGATACGAACTTCATGCCTGTGCTCTCGGATGTCCATATAATATCCGAACATATTGAAAAGACACTTGCCAAAATTAAAGGAGCCCTCTCTTGATATATATTAAGGTAGCCGTCGTTATAACAATAATTGTTGCCGGAATACTCTTCGGGGTTTCAAATCAGCAGGAGGCGAGCCTTCACTTCTTTTCTCTCACATCAAAAGAATTCCCCCTTTACCTTATACTCTTTGTTTCTTTCATAACAGGCACGCTGATAGCTTTCATATACAATATCCTCTCAGGCCCCGACCTCAGGGCCAGAGAGAAAAACGCCGCCAGAGAGGTCGAACTGCTTGAAAAAACCCTCAAGGAAAAAGAGGCCCTTTTCAAGGCAGAGAAAGCCAAGACTGAGAAAGAAAGGACCGCCGCCGATGGAGAGGCTTCCGGTATGGCTCAGAAACCACAGGGAACCCTCTAGCCTAAGGGACGTCAAACTCAGGCTGAGAAAAGGCGGTCTGTCTACGGTTTGCGAGGAAGCCCGCTGTCCCAACATTTCCGAATGCTTTTCAAAAAAGGACGCGACTTTTCTCATTCTGGGAGACATCTGCACCAGAAACTGCCGCTTCTGTTCAGTGACTGGAGGCAGGCCCGGAGCACCCGATCCTGATGAACCTCTTCTTCTTGCAGAAGCGGCACTGGAGCTTGGGCTAAAACATGTTGTCATAACATCAGTAACCAGAGATGATATCGCTGATAAAGGCGCCGGCCATTTTGCCGCATGCATCAGAGAGGTGAATAAAAGGCTCCCCGGGATATCTGTTGAAGTTCTTACGCCTGATTTTTCCGGTGATACCGGTCTTCTAGATATTGTACTTGAGGCAAAACCCGATGTGTTCGGGCATAACGTTGAAACTGTTCGCCCCCTGTATAGTGAAATAAGGCCCGGAGCAGACCTTGATATAAGTCTGGCTGTTCTTGATGCAGCTGGAAGGCATTGTGATGTTCTGGTCAAAACCGGATTTATGGTGGGCCTAGGGGAAAGTGGTTCTGAAATCGAGGATCTGATCCGCTCAATAAGAGATGCCGGTGTGGATATTCTGACAATCGGACAGTATTTGAGACCCACTAGAAATCAGGTGCCGGTCTTTAAATACTGGGAACCTGAGGCCTTCGAGACTTGGGCCGTGCTTGCAAAAGACATTGGCATAAGTTATGTTGTCTCAAGCCCCTTTGTCAGAAGCTCTTACAGGGCAGGAGACATCCTCAAAGAGATCAGGGGAAAAAACCAGAGGAGCAAGGATGCAGTTTGTAAGAATTGACAGGCTTCCGCCATATGTTTTCGCCGAAGTCGACGTACTTAAGATGAAGGCACGGCGCGACGGCAGGGATATTATTGATATGGGGATGGGCAACCCGGATATTCCCACACCCGACCACATCATTGACAAGATGGTGGAAGCTTCCCGCAACCCCAAAAACCACAGATATTCCGCATCAAAGGGAATATACAAACTGAGGACAGCCATCTCAAACTGGTACAAGCGCCGCTTCGATGTGGACATCGACCCTGACACCGAGGCAATAACCACCATGGGTGTAAAGGAAGGCTTCGCGCACATGATATTCTCCATGATCACTTCAGGCGACGTCGTGTTCGTGCCCAACCCGACTTACCCGATACATACTTATGCAACGGTTCTTGCAGGCGGAAATGTCAGGGGAATACCACTTCAGAGAGACAGGGATTTCTTCGCCGACCTTCTGACGGCTACAAAACTCACCTGGCCGCAGCCCAAACTCATGATACTTTCATTTCCGCATAATCCCACCACTGCGGTGGTCGATCTCGATTTCTTCACCAAGGTGGTCGAGTTTGCAAAGGAACATGACATATTCATAATCCATGACTTTGCCTATGCGGACCTGTGTTTTGACGGCTATGTCGCACCCAGCATCCTCCAGGTGCCGGGCGCCAAGGATATTGCGGTTGAATTTTTCTCGCTCTCAAAAAGCTACAGCATGGCGGGCTGGCGCGTGGGTTTCGCGGTAGGCAACAAAGAGGCCATTTATGCACTTGGAAGAATAAAGAGCTATCTCGACTATGGCGTTTTCCAGCCTATTCAGATCGCATCCATCATCGCACTTAATGAAGACCAGTCCTGCGTAAGTGAAATTAATGGCAGATATCAGAGCAGGAGGGATGTCCTGTGTGACGGGCTTGCAAAATCAGGCTGGGAAATTCCGAAACCAAAGGGTACAATGTTTGTCTGGGCACAGATTCCCGAAGAATTCAGGAAAATGGGCTCACTTGAATTTTCCAAGCAGCTGCTCGAACAGGGAGAAGTTGCGGTTTCGCCGGGAATCGGTTTCGGCAGATACGGCGATGATCATGTAAGATTTGCTCTGGTTGAAAACGAACACCGGATCAGACAGGCGGTAAGAGGCATAAGAAAAGCTCTGGGGTATAATGTATGATGAAAGAGATCAAAATTGGAATTATCGGATTCGGAACCATCGGCGCAGGCGTTGCAAAGACCCTCATCCAGAATATGGGGCTTCTTGAGGAGAGGCTCGGTTTTCCTTTAACGCTCAAAAAAATTGCAGATATAGACATTACCAGGGAACGGGAAGTTGCACTTCCTGAAGCAATTCTCACAACTGATGTAAACGAGATTATCAATGATCCGGAAATTGACATCGTTGTGGAACTGATCGGCGGGATTGAACCGGCAAAGACGTTCATCACGAATGCACTCAAGGCCGGCAAGCATGTCGTGACAGCCAACAAGGCCCTGCTCGCGTCAAAGGGAAAATCCCTTTTCGATACTGCGCAGTCCTGCGGCAGAGACCTTTATTTCGAGGCAGCGGTAGGCGGCGGCATTCCCATAATCAAGACCTTGAGGGAAGCACTGATCGCCAATAACTATGTATTCATACACGGCATAATGAACGGGACCTGCAACTATATCCTGACGGAAATGACCGAAAAGGGCGCTTGCTTCAACGATGTCCTGAAAACGGCGCAGAAACTAGGTTATGCAGAGGCCGACCCTACGCTGGACATCGAGGGTCACGATGCCGCGCACAAACTTGCAATCCTGTGCAGCCTTGCCTACGGTACCGCGCCTGATCTCAAAGGCATGTACGTGGAAGGCATCTCGAAACTGGACAGCATTGACATAACCTATGCCAAAGAGCTCGGATACAAGGTGAAACTCCTGGGCATTGCCATAGACAGGGGCGACAAGGTCGAGGCCCGGGTTCATCCCGTACTGATTCCCTTTTCATATCAGCTTGCCCGTGTCGACGGCGTATTCAATGCATTCTATGTCAAGGGCGACATCGTCGATACGACCCTTTTCTACGGCAGGGGTGCGGGTATGATGCCAACCGCTTCCGCTGTAATGAGCGATATTGCTGACATCGCCAGGAACATTCAGGCAGGCGTTGCCGGAAGGATCCCCCATCTCGGATACAGAAGGGATCAGAGCCTGAAAAAGAGTTTTATGCCAATTGAAGAGATAAGCACCAACTATTATCTGAGGATAAAGGTGGCCGATAAACCCGGTGTGCTTGCTAAGATAGCAGGCATACTGGGTGAAAAAGACATAAGCATTCTCTCAGTCATCCAGAAACCGGCGTATGAAGACAAGTTCGTGCAGGTGGTTATGATGACGCATGAGGCCAGGGAAGCAGACATGATGGAGGCGATTAAAACGCTTTCCCTTATCAAGGAAGTCGGAGGAAAACCCATTGTATTAAGGGTAGAAGACAATTCTATTAAGAAGTAGAGAATGAAGCAAAGGCTTCAACGGAGGCTGATATGAAATATATTGTTATCCTTGGCGATGGAATGGCCGATTATCCCATAGACTCGCTCGGCGGAAAAACCCCACTTGAAGCGGCGTCTACTCCTAATATAGATGCGCTTGCATCAAAATCGGCGCTCGGCATGGCAAGAACCGTAAAGCCCGGATTCCCTCCGGGAAGCGACATCGCAAACATGGCCGTGTTGGGGCTTGATCCATCACTCTATTATACCGGAAGGGCTCCGATCGAGGCGGTAAGTATAGGGGTAACACTTGCCGAAAATGACACCGCATTCAGGATAAACTTCGTGACCCTGGGCAAGGGTGAAGACGGTACTGTTATGGAAGACTATTCCGCAGGCCATATTTCATCCGAAGAGGCAGGCGTTCTGATCGACTATCTGAGACCGATAATCACAAAGCATACGGGAGTGAAAATCTATCAGGGCGTTGAATACAGGCACCTGATGGTTATAAACGGATTTGAGAACTGCGAGCTGAAGGCTACGCCTCCTCATGACATCACAGGAAAGGCTGTCATGCCGTATCTCCCCAATGACGACCTGCTGAGAAGAATCATCGACGAGTCGATTGCAGCCCTCAAGGACCACCCCGTAAATCTTGCCCGAAGGGCAAAAGGCAAGCGCGAGGCAAGCGCCCTGTGGCCCTGGGGTGATGGGAAAGGCATGAGATGCCCCACTCTCATGGATGAATTCGGAATAAAAGGGGCAATGATATCGGCGGTTGACCTGCTTAAGGGACTCGGAAAACTCAGGGGCATGGATGTAATAAATGTCCCCGGAGCCACCGGATGGATCGATACCGACTATGAGGCAAAGGCGAATGCCGCGATTTATTCCCTCATCAGGCATGATTTTGTCTATGTCCATATCGAAGCGCCCGATGAAGCCGGCCACGGCGGATATCTGAAGGAAAAGATAAAGGCGATTGAAGATATCGATTCCAGGGTGATGCCGATTGTCCTTAATGGCCTCAATAAAACTAATGAACCGTACAGGCTTCTTTTCATGCCGGACCATCCGACCCCTATCGCAAGGAAGACTCATACGCCTGAACCTGTGCCGTTCCTCCTCTATGACAGCAGAAAGAACATTTCGGCGCCTAAAAGGTTCACTGAGAAAGATGCGCTGGCATCAGGTCTATTCATGGAAGAAGGATATACTATCCTGAAGATGCTTCTCGAAGTAGAAAGCTAAAGAAAACTGAAGGGCAATCCCCTAATCCCTCATTTTGAGCCCCACGAGTACAGCCTTGCCGAGTACATGGCCAGTCATGGCCTTTTGAAGATTTTCCCTGCTAACCCCTGTTTGCAGATTAATTTTCGAATCAAGGGCATAGAGAGTGAAGACATATCTGTGTTTTCTGCCGTCCGATGGCGGGCAGGGACCGGCATATCCTGTA
Source organism: uncultured Bacteriovoracaceae bacterium (assembly GCA_964400685.1). Lineage (GTDB taxonomy): Bacteria > Desulfobacterota > Desulfomonilia > UBA1062 > UBA1062 > DATCTV01. The sequence goes on from CAYNVT010000115.1 coordinate 13,164, forward strand.
CCTCCGAAGCTGTTTGAACCTTTAATCCCTGTTGCAGGTCCGTTCTTAGCCCCATCAAGCTTCATTACTCCGGGCGGGATATTGAACTGAACCCAATGCGTCCAGTCGCCTCCGTCGGGGTCATGCATAATGATGGCGAGGCTCTTTGTCCCGGCAGGCACATCTGACCAGATAAGGGCTGGCGAATAGTTGTCTCCCGAGCACTGAGGTCTCATGTTGTAGGAATATTTCTCTGGAATTTCCTGTAAATTGCCGAAAGAAAGACAAGTTAACCTTAAAGAAGGTGCAGTTTCTGTAACACCAGGATTATTACGAACATGTTTGGCTGGCCTTTCATCTGCATTTACAAGCCCCGGAATCAAAAGTGCAATAGCAAGGACAATCAGGTTTATGATATTGTTCTTGCCCATGCCTTTCTTCCTTTCATTTTAAAGCCGCATAAAACGGCCTCAATCTCTCAATCTCAATATCAACGTTGTCGGCCAGATATGCCATGTCCTCTGAACCGAAATCCTTTTTTAATTCCTGAACAGGCAAGAGCATCTCCTGCTCGGCTATAGGAAATGTCAGCCCCTTGAACGGCGTAAGACCTTTTATATTGCAGATAATATCGGCGATATGGATTATGGATGCCAGCAATGGGGCCTGTCCT
>CAYNVT010000116.1:0-13481 GCA_964400685.1 uncultured Bacteriovoracaceae bacterium
ACGCCGCGGCCTTCATAGAACCGTTCCTGCACAGGCCGCTCGGTCGTAAAGAGTATTTCCTCGATTTCACGGATGCGCTGTTCGGGCAGGTGGTTCATTATGATCCGCATGGGGCCGCTGCCTTCCCGGTGATGGTCAACCAGCATCGACTTTATCGAGGGATGCTCCCTGCTCTTGTCGAAGCCGAAGGCGTTGAACAGCTTCGCACCTCTGGTGAGCGTAATGTAGAGTAGCGGCGCGTTGATGTCCTTAACTATGTAATAGATAAGCGTGTATTCGAATCCGCTGAGCTCGGCGCCGGCCCTGTACGCCAGACAGTACCCGTCGCCTGTGTTGCCCGGATAGTCGTAGACGCCGTAAAGATAGCCGTTGTTCGGCAGGCCGAACCGCGCCGTTCCTCCCGCAGTCAGGATGACCGACTTCGCCGCGCAGGCGATGATCTCGCCGGTACGCACGTTTATCCCGACTGCACCGGTAACGCGGCCCTCATCTTTAAGAAGCTCTAGGGCCATGGTGCGGTTGAAGACGCGCACCTTCAGGTCAGTGAGCCTTTTAGCCAGTATGGTCTTGAGTTCGGGCTCTTTCATGGTAACGCAAAAGCGGCCCTTGGGATGAACCTGGAGCACTTCGTACTGGCCTTTGTCATCGAGAGGGAAACATACGTTCCAGTCTTCAAGCTTCTTGAGCATGTCCCAGCTCCGTTTTGCCATCAGATAGCTGGGCGGTTCGTCGAGGATGTCCTCGCAAGCCATGCGGCTTGCCTCCACATACAACTCCGGAGTCGATATGCCGGGAACGGCTACTATATTGAGAGCATCCATGCCGCGCACAATACATCCGGAATAGGTGATGTCACCCTTTTCGAATACGACCACCTCCTGGGACGGATTCAGTTCCTTGGCGCGTATGGCTGCCATGGCCCCCGCGCTTCCCCCTCCTATGATGAGAACGTCGCAGGTAATTTCGGGAAAGTCTTTTTTCATATCATCTCCTTGAAGCACTCAGTACGGGCAGTCCTGTTATCTGATCTCGGCAAATATTCTGTGCCCGGACGTAACGCAATAGCTCAGGCGGTATTCGTAGGGCAGGTTCCTGTATGTGTATGAAAGCATTTCTATCGTCAGGACGGGTTCGCCTTTTTCTATCTTGAGCACTCCCGCCGTCTTTGCATCGGCCTGGGCCGCGCCAAAAAGCTCCTGATTTCTGATGGTGGGCAGGCCGTAGTCCTTTTCAATGACCTCATAGAAGGTGCTGGTTTCCAGCCGTGATGCGGAAGTTTTCTCGAAGCCCATGAACATCGATTTCGGGATGTATGAAACGGCATAGACGACCGGTTTTTCATCTGAACTGAAAAGCCTTCTCATCTCGAATAAAGACTGATCAGCCGCAATTCTGAGAAAGCGGTTTGCAGGATCAAACCCCTTAACCTCCTTTATGCCGAGAATCCTCACCTCAAGATCTGCCATATCGTTGCCGAACTCCCTGATCAGCCGGTAGTACCTGAGGCTTTTCTGCCTCAGGATGCTCCTGCCTACGAAGGTGCCCTTGCCCTGCACGCGATAGAGATAGCCTTCGTCCACCAGGTTTGCCAGGGCCTTTTTAACAGTGCCGATGCTGATTTTGTATTCCTCGGTGATGAGCCGCTCAGATGGGATAGCTTCGCCCGGCTTCCACTGGCCGTCCTCTATTTTGCCTCTGAGTGACTCCTGAAGCCGGTAATAGACCGGCAGCGGGGCGCCTTTGCCTTGCAGTACTTCATTATTCGACTGATACATGCTCTGTTTCTCCTGATATTGAAGTCATATATATGACTATATAACTATATATTACAAGCGATATCTTTTGTCTACACGGACTGATTCAAATGGGTTTAAATATGAAAAGCCTGCAACAAGAAGGGCTTTTGTTGCAGGCTTTGAACCGGATTCACCTAGAGAGCGTATTTGCAGGAGTATTCTTCAACTATCTTGTATTTCTGGATCTTGCCGCTTGCGGTCATGGGATAGGTATCGACGAACTCCCAGTATTTGGGAATCTTATGTCTGGCGATCTTGCCGGTGCAGAAATCTATCATCTCTTCGGCTGATGATTCTTCTCCATCGGTCAGCCTGATAACCGCCAGAAGCTGTTCACCATACTTCCTGTCGGGAATTCCCACAACATATACATCGCTGATCTTGGGATTTTTATGCAGGAACTCTTCGATCTCGCGGGGATAGATGTTTTCTCCGCCCCTGATTATCATTTCCTTTATCCTTCCGGTCACCTTGAAATATCCATTTTGATCAATTTTGCCAAGGTCTCCGGTGTGGAGCCAGCCGTCTTTGTCTATGGTTTCTCTTGTCGCTTCGTCCATCTTGTAATAGCCCTTCATGACGCAGGCGCTTCTGGTTACTATCTCTCCCTGTATATCAGGGCCGACATCTTCCCCTGTGGCGGGGTCGATGATTTTGCCTTCGATGTCGGGCAACAGTGTTCCGACGGTTGACACCCTTAGTTCGACAGGGTCATTCCTCCTTGTCATGGTCATGACAGGCGAACTTTCGGTTTGTCCGAATGCAATGACGACCTCGGGGCAATGCATCTTCGTGCGCACGTCGTTCATGACTTCAACAGGGCAGGGTGCGCCGGCCATGATGCCTGTCCTTAATGAAGACATGTCATATTTAGAAAAGTCGGAATGGTTAAGCATTGCTATGAACATAGTCGGCACGCCGTTTATAGCGGTACATTTTTCCCTGTCGATATACTGAAGGGCCTTCAAAGGATCGAAGCTTTCCACAACGACCATGGTCGAACCGTGGCTTACGGAATTCAGTGTGCTCATCACACATCCGAAGCAGTGGAACAAAGGGACGTGAATCAGAAGCCTGTCTTCATATGTCAAATCAAGAACATCCCCGACCATGATTGCGTTGTTCACGACATTGTGATGCGTAAGCATAACCCCTTTGGGAAAACCGGTGGTTCCTGAAGTGTACTGCATGTTTATAACATCATGAGTATCAAGGGATAGAGAACGCTCCTGAAGCTCCCTTTCAGTTACAGCTTCCCCCATGATGAACAGTTCGTCAAACTTGAACATACCCTGAGTGTCATTTCTTCCGCCTATGTAGACAACATTTTTGAGATATGGCATTTTCTCATTTGAGTATCTTCCGCAGCCGGTTTCTCTTAAACCGGGAAGAACCTCATAAGCCATATCGACAAAGTTTGAATCCCTGTAGCCATCCATGAGAACGAGCGTTGTGGAATCCGACTGCTTAAGTATGTATTCAAGCTCACTCGATTTGTAGTTTGTATTGACTGTAACAAGAACAGCCCCGATCATCCCGAGTCCGAACTGCATGTAAATCCATTCAGGCAGATTTGTTGTCCATACGGATACATGATCGCCCTTATTAACGCCAAGTGCCATGAATCCTTTTGCCACATTTACGCACTTTTCTTCGAAATCCTTCCATGTAAGCCTTATCCCGGATTCAGGAAATATCAGCGCTTCATTATCCGGATATTTCAATGCTGTTTCATGCAGAATTTTACCAACAGTGATATTACGAAAACCGCTCATTTAATCCCCCCATTTGTTTTTTAAATGATGCCTAATACAACACTTATTCATTTGTTTAAATAGCCAAATTCATGCCAAAATATTTGTATTTATTGGAAAAATTGATAACCTTCTGATAAGTCGATATATTTATTAAAGCCCTTGTTTATGAATAAGTATCTTTAAGGTAAACAAACCATAACTGCTATAAGAATTTGTGGTTTACCAACCATAGCATTCAAATTTATGAATTCAGATGCTTTGATGCTGTATCACTTTTCATTTGATGCTAATTTAAGTACGATTTTGTAAAATATTAAAGAAGGGAACACGGGGTATATAAATTGTTCCGGTGCGCCGAGCACGCCGGAAAAGCGAGTTGACCGGATGCACTCGCCCGATTTGTTGCGATGTGGGCTGATTCGCGCACCCGAACAAATCGTTCGAGCCTATTCATCTCCGGACTTGGCGGGCAAGCTCTCCGGCCCGGCTCCGTTCCGCTCAACTCGCCTTTCGGCATAAAAGGAGATGACAAATGAAAGATACCTGCCGTTTATACACGGATCTGTCATGGCTGTGGCCGATGTGGGGTGATGCCGCCACGGAATACGCGCACTACTGCGAACATGTCACTGGCCTTATTCGACAGTACGCCAAGCGCCCGGCATCCACGCTGCTGGACATCGGGTGCGGGGGCGGCAAGAATGTCCTGAACCTGAAGCGGGAGTTCAACGTCACCGGCCTGGATTTGAGTTCCATCATGCTCGATCAGGCGAAAGGACTGAATCCGGACTGCACGTTTATCCATGGCGATATGCGGACGTTCAGACTCGGCCGGACTTTCGACGTCGTACTTATGGACGATGCGATCTCGCACATGAACTGCCGGGCCGACTTGGTGGCGGCATTTAATACCGCGCATGTCCACTTGAATACCGGGGGCGTCCTGATCGCTACACCGGACGTGACAGTCGAGACGTTTCGACAGAACAAAACAACTACGACCCCGGCCACGCGCGACGGATTAGACGTGGTGTTTATAGAGAACGTGTATGACCCTGACCCGACAGACGAGCAGTACGAAACAACGATCCTGTATCTGATCCGCGATCACGGGAGCCTGCGGATTGAGACGGAATACTGGACGATGGGCATCTTCTCTCTGAACACATGGAGGCAGGTTTTGCACGAAACAGGTTTCGAGGTTCACGAGGGACGGTACAAAACGGGTGAGGATGAGTATATGGTATTCACATGCGTCAAAACGGAATGAAGACAGAACCATGCCCTGCTGCATATGACGCTGCCGCGCCGCGGCAGAGGGCTGACATGAGGCAGGAATAAAAAAAAGAAAGGGTCGCTATGGTTTCGCTCGACAAGGACATTTCAGAGCTACGACATCGTTTGGCTGATGGATCGGTAAAGAGGGCCTACAAGGGAATAGTATCGTACATGTCGCGACTAAGGAAAGTGTTTGCAGATCAGCGAGGTGAACGTGAAATAAGCGGGTTGTATCAGGGTTATTTCGACATGACCTGTTTCGGGCTCTTTCCCGACGCGCTAAAGGAGCGGGAACTCAAACTTGCAGTTGTCTTCAATTACGAAACGTTTGGATTTGAAGTCTGGCTCGCTGCGAGGAACCGAAAGGTTCAGAAGCATTATTGGGAGCTGCTTTCTAACAGCGGGTACGATACTTACAAGCTCGTTAAGCCCGCAGTTGGCGTTGATGCTATCGTTATGGCTATACTTGTTGCAGATTACTCTTTGGAGAGAGAAAATACCCTTACAGAGAAAATTATTGAAGGTGTGAAGCTTTTCGAACAAGACATTGAATCATTCCTGGATGAAGTTGATGCGCGGTAATTCTACAGCTTGACAATGAAATGGAGCGTATTTGTGTACCGGCAGAACGCATTTCCGGTTTTACGAGGGAGCCTGTCGGTACAAGGTGCAAATCCGTTAATTTCTTATATTATCATTGCATCTTAAAGCCAAATCATAGAGTTCGTAAGTAATCAACGCTACTGCCAGACCACACATATCTGAGATATATTGTCAGTTTAATTATTTCCGCGTTAAGGAAATCTGTGGCGGCGCTCTTCCTGCATGAGGAGCCTGTTTGTCCCTTCCACCTGGAGCCACTGCTCCTCAGAGATGCTGATATCCATTTCAAGCCATTCCTTGAGAGTGTTTATCACCAGATCTTTCTCGTCGAGGCCCGAGATGCTTGCCCCGTGATTGGCGCCTGGTTGAACGATCCTGAGAGCGTTTGTTTTTCCTGTAAGTTCGACGGCTGTTGAGGTGTAGGGGTCGTTGCCGCCATATATATAGATGAAGTTCTTGCCGCTGTTCTGAAGCCATGTGTTTATGTCAGGCATGGCGCCGGGGTCGAATACCATCACGGCATCAACAGGAGCGAAAACCCTGTAGGTCGGATCATGCAGATCCACAAGCAGGTCCGAAAGATGCTCATAGATAAAAGGTGTATAGCCCAGCTGCGTGTAGGCCTGATAGTAAAAGGGCGCAAACATGTCCATGACATCGCTGGTATAATCAGCGGGGTCATTAATCTCCCTGAGATGATTGAACCACGCCTCGGGGCCTGCATCCTCCCCCGGGATTCTGCCTGTATCGCCGTCTCCGTACTGCCAGAACGAGAACATGTATTCCAGCACATTATATTCAAATGTTTCGCCAGGACTGAATCTGTAGGTAATCCCCTCCTTCTGTGCGTAGTCAATATAATAGGGAATCAGAATGTCCCTGTTCGAAAGGCAGAGTCTCTGGAATGCAATTATCTTTTCCCTGTCCTCCGGGGTTCCCACCTGCTCTGTCAGAAATGTCCCGAACCGCGGGTCTTCAACTCCGAACATCATGGGTGCTACATAGGCGATCGTTACATCTGCATCGCCCGGGAAAAACCTTGCGTCATAGAATGTGGTCATACCGCCCTTTGAATAACCTGTTGCAACCCACTTTCCTTTGTAGATGCCCTTAAAAAGCTGTTTTATCCTGTGGTGGTCAGATGAAGCCTGCCATATGTCAAGGTATCTCCAGTCAAGTGGAAAGGGCCTTGCATAATGAAAGAAGCGGTGTGTTATGTATATCTGATTTGCCTTGAGAAGCCTCGCCGGTTCGCTGAGCCAGTTCCTGCCTGTGGAATAGCCGGAGTGGAATTTGACCGTGGGAGCGCTTTCATCAATATGCGAAAGCAGAATGCGCTGGCTGAATTTTGCGCCGTCGGGGTTGTTGTGGTCAACGGGCTGGGTTACATATATTTCATAGGCCTCTTTATAGCCTTGAGGAGGGTAGATCCTGGAAAATGTTATATCAGGAATTTTTCTCAGCTTTTCTTCGAGCGTCAGCGGCTTATTCGAAGATGACGAGCATGCGTAAAGGCTCAGGATTGAAAGGAAAACCAGTGTAAAAGCATTATATCTTAAAAGCTTAATCATCCCGGGCCTCCTGAGAACAATAAATGATAATTCAAATATCGGATCAGTTGTTCAAAGACTTGAACGGCAGGATGCCTTCATCGATATCTTATGATATCAACAGAACCTGATTTATGCGGCTTTCCGGTTCATGCTGTAATATTCGGTAACGAGTTTCTCAAATTCACCTGCATCCGTTGCACTTAACTTCATATATATCTTTCCCCGGGTATCTTCAGCAACCCAGACTCTGCCTTTATCGTCAGAATATACTGCGGTTATATTATCATTCAGCATATGGTCCCATCTCGGGTCGCCTGATATCTCGGTCAGGCCGAGTTCATTCATCACGCGCCTTGAAAGGCCGCCTATTGCCCATTTTTTCCAGAGTTGTGATATGTCGAATTTTGTGGTTTCTTTGTAGATATTTTTCCGTGCATCCTCTATCGCCATAAGCTTTTTCGTGTAAGTCGTCTCATCAATTAAGTTCATCTTTTCTCCTTCAGCTTTTTCATATCGGTTTTATATGAATAGACCTTAAACATTATGTGTAAATTTCTGATTAAATCCGGGTTAAATACTGATGAACTGAAGCTGTTTATTATTTATGAAGCCCCCATTATTAAGGGCATTACCAGTCATATCCTCATAAGTGTATAGGCGAGCTTGAGCTCTCTCAGCATTGCCTGCTTCTTGCTCTGGTGGCCCTGCATACGTTTCAAGATATCATCAAGGGTTTTGACCGCGTTTATGATGTAAGGCCCTTTGTTGAGCATTACGCATTCCGCCCTGTTTCCCATTGCCGCATCGGTTATCTCAGCCCTTGACGGTATTCCATCCCTTGTCATGTTTTCAAGAACCTGGGTGGCCCAGATCACAGGCACATGAGCCGCCTCACAGAGCCACAGAATCTCCTCCTGGACCTCGGCGAGCCTTTCAAATCCGCATTCAACGGCAAGGTCGCCCCTTGCTATCATCACGCCGCAGCTTGGCGCAGACATGGCTGAAAGAAGCATTGCAGGTAGATTTTCAAATCCCAAGCGCGTTTCCACCTTTATTACAATTGCCGGCGCCTTTTTCCCCGAAGCCGCGATAAGCTCTTTCAGCTGATCGATGTCTGCGGCCGACCTTGCAAATGAAAGGGCTACCATATCCGCATTGTCGGCAATGAATTCAAGGTCTTTGATATCCTTTTTCGATATTGAGGGAACCCTGAGGTCGCTTGTGGGAAGGTTGATGCCTTTGTCGGCTTTCAGCCTTGCCTTTTCGCGTCCGAGGCTTATCCTTATCGCCACACCATCAGAATTTATGCTTTCAATGATGCCACCGATCTTGCCGTCATCGAACCATACTTCATCACCTATCCTGACATCTCTCAACACCTCCGGGAGTGTGCAGCAGATTTCAGCGGGTGTGATGATATTACCGTGCACATCTTTCACAGCCGGTTTTCCCGCATGGTTGTTGCGCTTTAAGATAAGCAGGTCTCCCCTGGTTAAAGGAATCGAGTTGGGCATAGGATTCATATCACCGACAGGGGCCTTTTTTGCTTTGCCTTTGGCTTTTCGGTAAACAAGCACTGTTCCCGGGGTTATATAACATGTTTCAGAGGTTTCGGCTTCACATGCATACTGGAGTGTTTTTTTGATAATGAGTGATTTTGTTGTCTCGGACGAATCCTTGAAAACAACTTTGTCTGCGGTTTTGAGATCCTTGAGCCATCTTTGCGGCACTTTCAGGAATGGCAGGTTTTTTTTATCTTCCGGCGGGTTTTTACTCTTTGCGACAAGAAGAAACCGGGCCGGTCTGATGATTTTGCCGAAGAGGTTTCTTTCAGGCTTTATCTTTATGACCTTTTCCCCCGGTTCGATTTTGCCTGTTCGGATCTTGGGCCCGGCCAGGTCCATTAATATCTTATATTGCCTGCCCGTTTCCTCTGAGGCCCTTTTCACGTTTGCTATCATCTTTGACCAGGCAACATGTCCGTCGTGGGCGCAATTGATCCGCACGCAGTCCATGCCGTTTTCAAAGAGGTCTTTGACTAAATTATAGTCATCGGCGGCCTGGCCCGGCATCGTAACCATTATGCGTACAGCCCGTTCTTTTCTGGTCGGGCCCAGCAGCAGCTCGGTATGCTCCTTTAAAAGTTTTCTTCCTTTGGCCAGATCGATTGATTGGTCTTTGGGAGAGTTAATCCATTGCCTGTCGGCAACTTTATAAAGAGTCTTCAGGACCACATCGATATTTTCAAGCACATGGGCTTCAGACCTGCCGAGGGAGGAAAGCCCGAGCACTGCCAGTTGAGACTGGATTTGCCTTAAATCACGCCTCCTGAGTGCCAGGTATTGAAGAAGATTTGTTGCACCGTCCTTGAATATGGGATTGACGCCTGTTGTGAGCTCTTCCATCTTCAGAGAATAAATCATGATATCCCTGCGGATGTCTGTGAGGTCTTCGATAAGTTTTTCAAGACCTGTCTTCATGCTTGCAGTCTTCAGTTCATTTTTAGTTTCAGCCATGAAATTGGTTCCTTTCTGTACGACAAAAATAAGCCTAAATTGTATGTGAATACAAGGCAAATCAATAAGTTATGTCTTCTGGAACAGATATAACTTCCTCAGATTTGTTTGTGTCAATTATGGGTGATGACGCCTGTGAAGACATAGCTCTTTCAGGCAGAATACGCACGGAGTTTCATAATCAAACATCCGGGCGGCGATGATTATACCTGTTATGGATTTCATGGGTGACATCATAAAGGAATCAAGCAAATTGAGGCCTATTTTCTCCGGATTTAGAAAAGAGAACAGCTCCTTCTGTCCAGCGCCTGCTTCCCAGTCACAGTATCCGGGGCTGAACCGTGATGAAATCTTAAACCCGTTTTCCGAAAGGTTAATTCTGAGGTGCCCTTCAATAAGAGATGCATAATATTCCGCAAGAAATGCCCCTGCAGTATCAAGGAAAAAAGCCTCGGTGAATGATTTCTGCTGGGCAGCTGAAACAGCCATGTCAAATCCTTCACCCAGGGTAAGTGCAAATCCATATATGAATGAAGGGGTATTCATATGTGATGCCAGCATGCAAAGGTTCGTGCTTTGTATGGAAATGGCCTCTCCCTTGAGGATATCCATGTCAATGCCTTTAAAGGGTGTTTTTTTAATGATTGATAAAGGTCTGATTAAGGCCAGGGCTTTTTCTGCCGCTCCTTTTGCTGTTTTTAAGATTCTGCTGTCTTCATGTGATCTGTCCGTGATTCCGGCATATCGCACGATCCCGTTTAACAGTTTATCTTTTTCAGGCCGGGTGAATTCTATGGATTCCATGCGAATCAGGAATCTTTGATAAGTCTGAAGACTTCATCAGGGGCGCAGGCGGCATTTTCTGCAAATCCGTGAGCACCTATGGTCAAAGCGAGTTTGTCATCAAGAACAGCCCCACCCACCAGGACCTTTACTTCCGGGTGCAGCTTTTTGACCCAGGCGACAGTCTCTTTCATGGAGCTTATGCATGTCGACATCATGACGGAAAGGGCCAATATCGGGGCATTATGCAGCTTTATCGCATCAAGGACTTCGTCTCTAGACGTTGCCCTTTTGAGGTCTATGACATCGAAACCCGATGCATCGAGAACAGCTGCGACTATGTTCTTGCCAAGGTCATGGACTTCGCCCTCGGCCACACCTATGAGTATGCGAGCTCTTTTCCTGGCAGATTCCGGGTTTATGCGGTTCAGATAATTTATCCCTTCCTTGAATGCGTCGAGGGATAACAGGAATTCCGGTATGGATAAGCGGGAGCCTTTAAGCTCGATGCGTGAGTGTTCCATGCCCTGTGAAAGTGAATTCAGGACAGAGCTTGCTGGAATTGAAGCTGTTTCGGGGCTGTTTAATAAAGTTATTAATCCCGGAACGTCTCCCCGGTGAACACTATCTTCTATAACTCTCAACATTACATTATCAATCATATTAGTGCCTCACAGATAGCATCATCCGGAACATCTGGCCGCTTTAACCATGGCAAAGGCATTCGTTAAAGGTATGTTAGGCGGATATTCGCAGCCGGGCGCAAGGATGAATCCCCCGTCTTTTGCGAGTACATCGATCTGGCGGCGGCATTCATCCATGACCTGCCGGGGAGTGCCGTAAATCAGGAGCGGGGTCGGAACATAACCTATAATCGTAACTCTCTGTCCATACTTCTGTTTAAGTTCAAAGGCCGAACTGCAGTCATCAGGCAGGTGTGCAATGCTCAAGACCTCGGGCTCCATCCACTTCAGCTGGACATCGGCAAAAGGCAGATGACCGCAATTGTGCACGCCGACCATAAGCTTTTTGCGTTTTATGGCCATGCTCATCTCCCTTACAAAAGGGCCTTCAACCTCTTCCCAGACTTTTTTGGGCAATCCACTTGCGCTTGCGTACAGTGTGTCGATGGCTATTGCCGGGATGCCTGTTTCACATTGGGCCTCTACGTAATCTATCAGCACACCGGTAATTGTCTCACAGGCATTTCGGACTTCGGACGGATACAGCATGCAGTCCTTCAGGAGATGTTCCGCGCCCCGCATCATGCTAAGAACACCGAGCGGGCCGAATACGAAACCTCCGACCAGGCCCCTGAAACCTACGCGTTTGACCATGATCCTGCAAAGTTTAAGGAATTCCTGCATCCGAACGGCGTCTTTCAGGGAAATCGGGCGAAGAAGCTTATAGTCATCTTTGCTTTTGATTACCGGATCCAAGTAATCCGGGTGTGCTGTCGAGTTTTCCGGGTAGATCATTTTCTGGCCTAAATCCGCCGCTTCTACGGAAAGGTCGAGCATAAGTACAACCATATCTCCGCCCACTAATTCAAATCCGGAATAGTAGATATCGGCGGCGATATCGCCGTTTAAGGACAGGTCTTTGAATCCAATGCCGTTAATCTGTCTGGCAGCAGAGCACACGAGAGGCGCAACAGGGACATGGTCCGGTTCCTTGTGAAAAAGAGAAGCGAAAACGCGTTCTATTGAGGAAAGTGGAGTGACCTTGGCTCTCAGACTTATGGCTGAAGCCGCCAGCCTGAGCAATGGTTCGGGGACTTCCCGCGGAGGCGGGATTTTACTCTGTGAGAGGGAATTGACTATCTTGAGTATATTCATAAGACGTCCCCGTGCTTTTCATTGAATGTCCTGTCAAGCTCTATGTCCAGAGCCAGAGGACGGCCGGGGTCAGGCGTCATGGTTATGGCATTGTTCGGGCAAGATTCAGCGCAAAGCCCGCAGCCGAAACACGATTTCTTGTCATAAAGCGGCCTGTGCTGTGACAGAGCAAGCGCCTTGAAATGGCAGACAGGAATGCAATTTCCGCAGTTATTGCACAGTTCGTTGTCTATGCTTATGGTATAGCCCGAAGGGGCATGATTGGATATCCCTTCGGAATATTTGAGGTCTTTTGCCATAAGCATTCCGCGCATGCCTACACAGAAATCGGGATGGCATGAGCAGATGACGCCGCTTCTGCCTCCTGTTGCAACTTTGAACCAGGCCGTGGTTATTGAGCCTTTTGACCGCTCTTTCCTGACAATTTCCAATGCCTCTTCCTGGCTAATTTTTCTGACATTCAGCCTTTTCCCGTGCTCAAGCCAGAACATTGCATTACTGCCTACGCATATGCAGACATTCAGATCGTCCGATTCTTCTCCGAAGGCCTTTCTGCACGGGCAATCGACAACTGCTATTGTCCGGGGATCCTTCAGCAATATATTATAGGCATACCGGAAGGGGACGATTCTTTTTGAGGTCTCTTCGTCAAAAGAAATGTTTTTATCAAGGGTCAAAATCCTTACTGCCTCATTACGCGAAAGGACCCTTGCATGGAAACGCTCAAATATTCCTTTCAATACCATGCTTGTGAACTTGAAGGATGAAATGAACGGGAGCGCTGATCTGGCGGAAAGGTAGAAGTATTTCACATAGATGTCATAGTATTTCAGGTAAATGAAATGATGCAAAGCCCGGTCTATACGCAGGCCGTGCATTTTAATGATGCCCTTTGTCGAATCCTTCATATATTTCAGACCACTTTCAGCCCGGAAATTTTATCGGGGCATCCGTGTTCATAACAATATCAAACAGGACGGTCAAATTCGATTAATGAATATTTATCGATATATAATGCGGAATATCCATAGGAGTTTAAGTTGATATCCCGGGATTCCGGCAGGGGTTATTTCATCAGTTCCTTTTCGATGTCTATCATCTTCGCCCCGACAATCCTGTGCCCGGTTTCCAGGAAGAATGTGGGGAGGTTGTGAATTTTTAACAAGTTGCTCAATGCTATCGATTTATCGACAGTTTTTGCGGCATTAACGCATTCGGATTCGGGTTTCCATTCGCTCGTTCTCCAGGTCCTCTTATTGTAGGCATCAAGGCTAAGCTTTTTGCACACTGCCTGTATGCCGTTTTTTCTGGGCAGTTCATTAAACCCGCAAAATAAAATCTTCAGTTCCGCATGGTA
>CAYNVT010000117.1:0-13215 GCA_964400685.1 uncultured Bacteriovoracaceae bacterium
AAAAACAATCAGGGATATCATGTCAACCCTTGGGGGCTTTTTCAACAGTCTCTCAAGATATCTACAATTTTTGATATAGGGAAATACTAAAGATTTCGTGCCACTATATGCAGTCCATAAACATGCATTATCCCTGCATATAGCTTTATAAGACCATAATTTATTATATCTGCAAGAAAAATGGCTAGAGGTCTTAGCTTCGTTGCAATTATTTTAAAAATTTATCAACAATTTTTGCAACATCTTTAGCTTCAGAATGATCCTCTGTGTTAAATAAATACAACTGAATATTTTTTATCTTTGATTTTAAAACAACTGTATATGATGGAGTAAAATCTCCCACGTCCGCTTTCTCAACCTCTTTAATCATATCAGTCGCCATAGTTGTTATAAATACTTCATCAAAATCTGTTAACTGATATACCTTTTTTGCAAATGGAATTATTATTCCCCAATAAATTATTATAATTTTTTGAATGTTATCAATGGCAAACCATTTTCCTAAAACTAGAAAAGCCCCTGTACATATGAAAGCCAATCCAAAAAATGAAAAGATCAATATATAAGGAGGATCTTGAGAACAGATCTCTATATAAGGCTCTTTAATTAAAGAATAAATAACGAAAATAATTACACCGAAGCCAACTAACAAGAAACCGGAAGCTTTAAATATTTTTATTAAAGCCACTCGTTGATGTATCCTAAGCACTAATTCTTTGACTTCGTATTCAGCCATGCATTTCTCCAAAACAATTTAAACTGGATTTCAATTGATAATGAATTACCATGGTATTGGGATATGATCATCCATTGGAGTATGAATCCTAAAATCACCAAGAAGCTCTTTTACTTTCTCTAAATCTTCTTCTTGTATTAAAAGTCGACGTCCAACCCATGCATGATCACCAGGTAATCGGATATACTGAATTTTGGCTGCTTGAAGCAATGACTCAACAACTGTTATTTCAGCACTTCCCAGCCCAGGAATGACAATTAATGAATTCGTTTTATCTTTCATTGTTTTTTTCCTAATTATAATTGCTCATCGACGGAATGATCTTAATTCTTCAGGCATGTCGTTAACCAATCATATTGCAGCTCAGCCCATTCTTTCAAAACGCAGGGCAAGGCTTGATAAAGCAGCAATGATGAAACCGATGATTCCGAAAATAAAATAACCCATAATATAATAGATTTGCTCTTTTAGTTTCTTCCAATATAAAATCCTTCCATCCTCCATGAGTATAAAGTTTAATTGTTTTTTCGAGCCGTCACTGAAGCAGATAGTATAGTCATAGGCGTCAATAATCTTACCCTTTGGTTTTGATGGCGTCGAGTAATGCATTTCTTGAACTTTTTTGCATAAAATATAATTATGTAAACTCTGTATGCGTTTTTCGGTGAGCTTTTCCCAACCTTTATATGGCTCTACGCTGCAGTAAATATCTCCTTTCTCAGTATTAACGCAGATGCAAATGTCCCCTCCGCATATTCCCCTATCTTTGACAAACGACAAAACCTTTAATGATGAGACTGGTTCAATCTCTACCCAGGGGTCTTCGGGGGAAATATGATCTAAGACAAATATCATCATCATGCTTACGACAATGCCGATCACAGCCATAATTAAAAAGACGGATAAAAATCCCTTTCTGATGTCTTCTTTTGAATGTGTTAACAATAAAGCCGCCAAAGCTATAATTCCACCAAATATCATACAGGCAGCAATCCAAATCCATATTTCAGATACTGTGGAATTACTGTCCTTTGCTTTTAAAAATTTAATAAATAAATATGTTATGGTTGCTAATATAATTTCTGCTGAAATGAATACTTTAATAAATCTCTGGATATCTCTTTTGTTTATGGTCATAAGGTTTTCAAACCCCTTCTTTCTTAATAACAGTATATAACTGATAATTATAGCTATAACAAACTCTGCTATTCCATAAAAAAGTGGAAGGATTTAAATTATAGATTACTTAACAAGATAATAACAACATCTTGAATAGTCAAAACTATCGATCTCTGTAATATACCTTTATTCTTTAATAAATCTTAAAACTTATAATCTGCTGAAGATATCTATGTTTTTCCTGTGGGGCAATGTACATATGTCAGAAACAATCATAGTCAATATTCTTTATTTGTCAGATCAAATTACATCTGAAACAGAAATGATAGATCAGATAAAGCATTATGGTTTGCTCCGGTAATACCTCGCAACAGAGGCAACCGCGCGCAGGGCATTTCCGGCATCGTCAAACACCGGCATGCCGGCCTCGGTGAACAGCCGTCGGGTCTCGCGGAGCATTTCCTCTATTCCTATGTCCTCTTCTTCCTGCCTTATGTTCGGCAGGACAAGTACGACCGGCTTTCCCCCGATATCCATAGCTTCGCGGCACACCCCGGCCAGTTCTTTGTAGGGTGTGATGTCCTTGATGCTTTTTGCGCCCATGGTAACCTGCAGCGATTTGTAGTGGTACAGGAGCTGGGTAACGATATGAATGTCGATATTATCGTCTTTTGAAGCATGAATGAGGATTTCCCTTATGCTCTGAGGAGCCACAAATGGATTAGCTATGTCGATAGGATTGGCCGCGCTCGATCCGGGTTTAGGAAGGATATCGAATATTACCGACTGAAGGTCCTCCCTGAGACGCGGTACGTTAAGCCCGAATGATTCCGCCGCATCCGCCGCCGCTATACCCAATGCGCCGCCGCCACCGGTTATGGAGCATCCCCGGTAATCCCTGTGCGGCAACAGCGAAAAGGCAAGGGCTGCATCATTCATCTCATTGAAATTCTGAACCTGAGTGGCGTTACACTGTCTTAATGCAGCTTCCCATATAACCCGCTGTCCTCCGAGTGAGGCTGTGTGGCTGGCCGCCGCCCTGCTTCCCGAATCCGACAGCCCCCCCTTTATTACTATGACCGGCTTTTCTCTGGTCGCTTCCTTCAGCGCTGAAAGGAATTCGCGGCCGTCGTTTACACCTTCCACATACATGCAGATGACTTTCGTTTCCGGATCGTGGCTTAAATAGCGGAGCATTTCCGTTTCTCTGAGATCGCAGCCGTTTCCGAAACTTATGACTTTGGAAAAGCGTATTCCCCTCCACATTCCCGTAAAACCGAAGTCCACCGAAAGTCCGCCACTCTGCGAAAGAAGCGCCACGTTTCCAGGTTCCCGCGAAAGGTCCGGTCCCGGAAGCATGGTAAGCCCTGATTTAGGACAGTAAATCCCGAAGCAGTTGGGGCCAAGCACCCTGATGCCCTGTTTTGAAATGGCCTGCAACTTCTCTTCGAGTGCGATTCCTTCCGGAGTGCCCAATTCCCTGAAACCCGAGGAAAGGATTTCGGCGCCCACGGCGCCCTTTTTCCGGCAGGCCTCGAGGGTAGAGGGGACTTTTTGCGCTGGAACCGCGATTATGGCAAAATCGATGTTTCCGGGAATATCCTCGACTGAAGGGTAGATTCTCATCCCATTGATGGAGCCTCCCCTGGTATTTACAGGATACAGTCTGCCTTCATAGCCTATGGCTTGGAGTGAAAGAAGGATTCCGCGGCCGAATCCGAACCCTTCTGCAGAAACACCGACTACCGCCACACTTTCGGGCATGAACATACGGTCAAGGGCTATATAATGATTCGATTTTATCTGCTCTGTCATAAGAAATTTCCTGCTGGCCTCCTTTTGATTGTAATCACAATATCCGACTTTAAAATCGGGCCGGAATTTAGGCAAGTGATTTATTTTGTTTTATAATTTTCGTTCACCGCTCATATAATTTTTTGAACCTCGGAAAGAGACCGAGTGCATTGCGAAATTCAATGGCATCCATTTCCTCAGGTGAAAATCCGCGATAATTTCTGAGCCCCTTGACTGTTTCAGCAGTTATGGCATCAGGCGCAAAGGGGTAGTCTGTTCCAAAGAGAATCTGTGAAGGTTCGACAAGTTCCTGCAGCGAGCGGAGGGCATGAGGATTTGCGGACAGGCCCGTATCGTAAAACAGCTTTTTTAAATACATCATAACGCCCTGAGGAGCCTTTTCGGCCGCATGGGGAATTATGAACTGTCCCAGCATAACCCGCCAGGCGATATAGGGCATGACACCGCCTGCGTGAGAAAATATCCATTTGATGTCAGGATATTCCTCTAAAATTCCGTTAAAGATGAGATTAAAAATGGCCCGCGCCGTATCGAAAGTGACTTCCATCAGAAATGTTGGAATCTCATTTCCTAAAGGGTTGCCCCCTTTAGTATCTGTCGGGTGAACATATACAACGGCCTTCCGCCTGTTCAGCTCGGAATAAAGCTCTCTGAAATCATTGTCGCCTGTATATTTGCCATTATAGTTTGACAGCAGTACAACCCCGTCCAGCTTAAGCGTATCCAGACAGTATTCCAGCTCCGGCAGGGAGGCGTCAACATCTGGCAGGCACAATGTGGCAAAAGCCCCGAACCTGTCAGGATAATCAGATACAAGCTTTGCAGATTCTTCGTTGCACAGGCGGGCGAGCAGCTTTGTGTAATCGGCATCGCCGAAAAAGATCCCCGGACTGGACAGTCCGGCAACCGATACCCTGATGCCGTTTGCATCCATGACCTCGATGCTTTTCTCTGCTGACCAGTCAGGGAAATCTCTTCCCAGTGAATTTGAAACGCCGATTTTATTGAGTGCTTCGATATAATTGCACGGAACGAGATGATGGTGAACGTCAATGAGATATGGCGATGTGCTCATAACTCTTCTCCTCTTTCATGTTCTACTTTTTTTAATAATAGTTGCCGAACGTTTTGATGTCTGTATAGAGAAACAGATATACATTAAAAAGTCTTTTAATTATTTTGCAGGAATTAATTGAAACCGGGAGCAAAAGGATAATTATAATGGTGCCGGGACAGGGACTTGAACCCTGATGGGCGTTCGCCCACTAGACCCTGAACCTAGCGCGTCTGCCAGTTCCGCCACCCCGGCACATGCCCTTGCAATGCAAAAGCTTTTCACCTATACTTTTGAACCTTAAAAAAGTCAAGGATAGAGGGCATGAAAATTTTCTGGGGAAACGACAAAATCGATGCTGCAAAAATAAAGAATCCCGTAGTCACTATAGGCAACTTCGACGGGTGTCATGTCGGGCATCAGGAGATATTCAAAAGAGTAAAAAAACATGCCGCAGCCCTGCACGGTTCTTCAGTCGTCTATACATTCAACCCTCATCCTGCGTCTGTAATTCATGAGAATGAACCCAATACGATATATACTCTTGACGAAAAGATCGAGGCTATCGGTTCCCTGGGAATGGATTTCATGGTTGTTGTACCGTTTACAAGAGAGTTCGCAGATACCCATCCGGAGCGTTTTGTCGATGACATAGTTGTGAACGGGATAAGGGCGAAAGGTGTAGTTGTAGGCTATGATTTTGTTTTCGGGCGCAGGGCGATGGGAGACATTCCATTTTTAAAAAAGAAGGGTGAAGAGCTTGGATTTTTTGTAGAAAGCATGCCTGCCGTTATCAGGGACGGGGTAATTGTTTCGAGCACACTTATAAGGACAATGATAAAGTCGGGAGATGTCTGCGGCGCTGCCGGGTTATTATCCGGGCCATACAGGCTTCCCGGTACTGTCGTTCACGGCATGGCGCGGGGAAGGCTTCTCGGCTTTCCGACTGCAAATATAAGACCTGACAAATCCCTGATACCTGCTTACGGGGTCTATGCGACGAACATATATCTTGACGGCAAAGGTTATACCGGCGCTACCAATATAGGCGACAATCCGACATTCGGTG
Organism: uncultured Bacteriovoracaceae bacterium; assembly: GCA_964400685.1. Lineage (GTDB taxonomy): Bacteria > Desulfobacterota > Desulfomonilia > UBA1062 > UBA1062 > DATCTV01. The sequence continues at coordinate 5,794 of CAYNVT010000117.1, forward strand.
ATGAGGGAACTTCGATTGAAGCATTCCTTTTCGACTTTGAGGGGGACCTGTACAACAGGCAGATAACAATAGAATTTATCGACCGTTTGAGAAAAGAGATAAAATTTGACAGCAAGGAAAAGCTGATCAGGCAGATCGATAAAGACTGCAGAAAAGCGGGTGAAATTTTACAAAGCTTCAATTCCGGACATCGCAAATAAACAGATTTTAAAAACAAAAAATAATGAAAATCTTTGCCATATCAGACCTTCATCTCGGATTCGGTTCGAATAAGCCGATGGATATTTTCGGCCAGCACTGGGATGCCCATCCTGAGCGCATCAGAAAAGAATGGACCGGTATGGTTTCTGATGACGATCTGGTACTTGTCGCAGGCGACATATCATGGGCAATGAAACCGATAGATGCTGTATTTGACCTGGCATTTCTGGGAGAGCTTCCGGGGAAAAAAATCATAATAAAGGGAAACCATGACTACTGGTGGCAGGGGCTCAAAAAAGTCAGAGATATTGCGCCTGCTACGGTTACACCTCTGCAGAACACTTCTTATGAAGCTCAGGGTATCGGCATAGCGGGTTCGAGGTTGTGGATTGACCCGTCGTTGAACCTTGAAAAGACGACTGACGATGATCGGAGGCTGTTCGAAAGGGAACTGGGCAGGCTGAAAAACTCGCTTGAAACCATTTCCGGAAATCCTAAAAAAATAATCGTCATGACACATTTCCCGCCGATTTCGCCGGATGGGAAAGCGGGAAAGGCAGTCGAAACTCTTAATAGATTCAATATTCATACATGGGTTTTCGGTCACATGCATATCGACGGCAATGACTATTCGGGATTCAATACGAAAATAGGGAATACCAGATTCGTTTTCACCTCGGCCGACTGCATAGATTTCAGGCCTGTCAGGATTCTTTAGAATCAAACCACAATCTTCGTTGCCTGCAAGATAAGACTTGAGCTGTCTGAGATTGTATGTTTATCATACAACTAAACAATAAATAACGAATGAGGTGGGTAATGGAGACAAAGCCGTTCGGTATTTCCCGCATAGAAAAATCTCCCGACATTCCAAACCTTGTTTCAAAACAGATCATTGACCTTATTTCGGAAGGGAAGCTGAAGCCGGGTGACAAGCTGCCCAGCGAGCATGAGATGACACAGATGTTCGGAATCAGCAGGATATCGCTGAGGGAGGCCATGAAGCTTCTTGAGGCGAGAGGCTATATCGAATCGCTGGACAGAAGGGGAAAGTTCGTCAAGTCTGTCGCCGATACCATGATGTCGACTCTTGAAGAGCTTATATCAATTGACCATGCAAAAATCTGGGAACTTCTCTATGTCAGGAGGTTCATTGAAGCAGAAGCGGCATATCTTGCCGCCAGAAATGCTACACCCGAACAAATCGCTGAAATGAAAGACCTTTCCGAACAGGCTGAAAAGGCCGGACTTGATACCCTGCTTATAACAAAAGAAGGGGGGCTGATTTATACAAGATTTTTTGACCTTCTGGCCGAATCGACTAAAAATACAGTGTTCATGCATATAAGGCAGACGATTGCGGGCATACTCAAAGGTGCTTTCCCATACAGCAGAAAAAAGCTTACGAACGTGGGCGGAAGCTCACGCAAGATTTTTTCACAGCTGGGCAAGATCTGGAATGCAATTGAAAAGCGCGATCCCGAGGCTGCAAGGCTCGCAACTATCGAGCATATAGACTATATCGAGAAAACCCTGAGGCTTGCACTGAGCCATAAGTAGGGAAGCTGTAAGACTGAAGAAAAACCGGAAGCCTATATCCTATACGGCTTCCGGTTTTAATGTTTTTGAGCTAACCGCGTCCTATACCGAAATATTCAAACCCCTTATCCTTGATCTCGTTCGGGTCAAAGAGGTTTCTTCCGTCAAAGATCACAGGAGTCTTGAGGGTTTCTTTGATTCTGTCAAAATCGGGGCTTTTGAACATGTTCCATTCCGTGATTATTGCAAGTCCGTCGGCACCTTCCAGGGCATTGTATGCGTCTTTCGCATAGAATATTTTGTCTTTAAATATATTTTTTGTATTATCAATGCCCTTGGGATCAAATGCCCTTACCTTCATGCCCTTTTCAAGAAGCATCTCTATCACATAAAGGGCAGGGGATTCGCGGACGTCGTCGGTTTTCGGCTTGAATGTAAGCCCCCAGACAGCCAGTGTTTTCTTTGACGGATCGGAATAATATGAAAGTATCTTGTCAGCAAAATATTTCATCTGGCGCTGGTTTGCACGCCATGTCGCTTCAGTTATTTCAAGAACGTGGTCATAGCTGTGCGACGTGGCGATAAGTGCCTGAACGTCCTTGGGGAAGCAGGAGCCGCCGAATCCGGGGCCTGCCAGCAGAAATCTTGGCCCTATCCTGTCATCGGTACCCATGCCTTCCCTGACATGAGAAATATCGGCGCCCATTTTATCGCATAGTATCGAAAGTTCGTTTATGAATGACACCTTTGTTGCAAGAAATGCGTTTGCCGCGTACTTTGAAAGCTCAGCGCTTTTAATGTCCATTACGAGCATGGGGTTGTTTGTCGTTCTGACAAAGGGAATATAAAGCTCTTTTAAAATTGTGGCTGTCCTTACATTGTCGGTCCCTATCACGACACGGTCAGGCCTCATGAAATCCTGCACGGCGTTGCCTTCTTTCAGGAATTCGGGATTTGAAACGACGTCGAACTCGACACCGCTCAATCCCCTGCCGTCAAGAGTGGCCCTGATTATTTCCCTTACCTTGTCTCCGGTGCCGACAGGCACGGTTGATTTGTCCACTATTATCTTATACTCGGTCATGATTTCACCTATCTGCTTTGCCACGCGCAGCACATAAGACAGGTCTGCCGAGCCGTCCTTGTCCTGTGGGGTGCCCACACAGATAAAGCACAGAAGGCTGTTGTTGACTCCTTCAGCAAGGTCGAGTGTGAATCGCAGTCTGCCCTCATCCCTGTTCCTGATGACCATATCTTTAAGGCCGGGTTCATATATAGGGATTTCACCCTTTTCAAGAAGTTCGATCTTCTCCCTGTTCTCATCAACACAGATTATATCGTTGCCCATTTCGGCAAGGCAGGCGCCTGTTACAAGACCAACATATCCTGATCCGATCATGCAGATTTTCATATATATCTCCCCAGCAAGGTTTGACTTGATAACCTTTTTTCTGTATCCACTTATATGGGTTTTCAAATATATTTCAAGGAGTTTAAAGTGTACTGGGACAAAAAAGCAGAAACCATTCCGAGGTCCGAGCTTGAAGATCTTCAGCTTAAGAGACTGAGAGAAACCGTTAAGGCTGCATCAAATTCACCATTTTATCAGGACAAGGGCCTGTCGGATATAAAGTTGAATACACTTCAGGACATTTCAAAGCTCCCGTTTACCGTGAAGCAGGATCTGAGAGATTCCTACCCGTACAGGATGCTTTCCGTGCCTCTGGAGAAAGTGGTCAGACTGCATTCCTCATCGGGCACTACAGGCATCCCGACAGTTGTCTATCACAGCAGGACTGACATTGACCTATGGGCGGAGCTTGTCGCTAGGTGCATGTATATGGCAGGGGTCCGTAACAGTGATGTCTTTCTTAACATGATCGGGTACGGCCTTTTTACGGGAGGGCTCGGTCTCCATTACGGTGCGGAAAAAATAGGCTGTCTGACAATCCCTTCGGGTCCGGGCAATACGAAGCGACAGCTCAAATTCATGAAGGATTACGGTGTAACGGCGATTCATGTCATTCCCAGCTATGCGCTGCACCTTGCCGATACGCTGGAAAAGATGGGTGTTGATCCGAGAATGGATTTTCCGCATCTGAAATATGCGTTTGCCGGGGCGGAACCATACTCGGAAGAGACGCGGAAAAAGATCGAGGACTTTTTCGGCATAGACTGCTTCAATTCTTATGGGCTCTCTGAAATGTGCGGTCCGGGAGTCGCTTTCGAATGTCCTTATAAAAACGGTATGCATATCTGGGAGGATTCATATTATGTCGAGATACTGGACCCTGTAACTCTCGAACCGGTCAAACCCGGCGAGACGGGCGAGCTTGTCCTTACGACGCTTACACGTGAAGCAATGCCCATTTTAAGATACCGTACAAAAGACCTGACCAGTCTTGTCGAAGGTCAGTGTGAATGCGGAAGGACGCACCGTAGGATCAAGCGGATAACAGGAAGATCCGATGATATGATCATATTGAAGGGCGTCAATATCTTCCCTGTCCAGATAGAGGAAGTGCTTATCGGCATCGAAGGGGTCAAGCGGAATTATCAGATTATCCTTATGAATAAAGGCCACAACGACCACATGATAGTGAAGGTTGAAGTCGATCAGGCGTTCTTTGAAGGTGATAAGGTGGTTCTGGCCTCATTAAGAAACAGGATTGTAAGAGAGCTGCATGATGAGATACTTCTGACCCCTGAAGTCGAACTCTGCGAACCGGACAGCCTGCCTTATAATGAAGTAGGCAAGGCGGTCCGTGTGATTGACAACAGGAATATTTAATAAGCAATTCCTAAAGCTTTCCGGCAGACTGCATTAAAACAAGGATTCATTGACAGGCCTGTAACGGGTCTGTCATTGAATCTCGCCGAATCTGCTGAATAAATTCTCCCAGCGTTACATCATTCTAATGTTACTGTTGCGCCGATTTAAAAAAAACAAAATTTGCAATTGACAAAATATAACCAGTATGAAATAGAATAATAGAAATAAGATAACCTGCAATTAATCGGCAGGGGTAAACCTGCCATTTTTTATTTTTTAACTATTTTTTTAAGGAGGTGCAAATGTCCAGAGGAATGACCTTGATTGAGTTCATTATCGTTTTGCTGCTGGGGTCGCTGATAATGCTTTCGGTCTCAAGCGTATATGTTGCCGTGGCATGGGCTTATGGCTCGCATAGATCGGACTGGATATGTATGCAGTCATTAAGGACAGCAATGCTTATACTTGACAGGGATATCGAGGAGTGTTCCTATCTGCTTCCTCGTGATATGAAAGTTGTATGCAGCGGCAATAAACTGTTTGTCGCGGGCCTTCCTCTCGCGATGGATCACAAGGGCCTTAAAATCAATTCATCTTATGCCCCGCCATACTATTCAACCGTATCGTCAAAGAACAGGAATTCGATAATCCTGGACACTATGGATATCGATATCGACGGCAAGCCTGATTACATTGCCGGCCACGGGATTATAAGCGACAGCGGAGCTTTTGAAATCATGAACAATTATTCAAGGGGAAACACCCCGATACCTCTCAAAGAGGGAGCTCCGAAAGCTGGCGACAGGACAGTGCCGGCGGTTTTATACCAGGTTGCAGGGGATGGTCTGTACAGAAACAATCAGCTTGTATCGGAAAATATCACAGGCCTTTCCGCAAAACTCACGGGCAGCGAACTTAATATAATTATGAGGGCAGAAAGAAATGAAACAGCAAAAGAAATCAGCTTTAATTACAGCCTCGGAGAATGACGGCTGGGTTCTTGTATATACCCTGGTTTTCCTGATTCTCATTCTATCAATATCCATTTCGGCTTATTCGGTTACAAGATTCAAGTTGGCGTCAGGAACAGGATTCGAGCAAATTCTTGAAAGTTATGAGACGGAAAATAACGGGTGTACAATAAGTCATTATATACTTCCGGCACCCGAAAAATGGGACCACATGGTTTTTAAGACCGGTATTATTGAAAAGAAATACGAAAGCGGTAAGAATGAATATTACTGGCAGTCTGAAAAAGCAAACAATAGTTGCAACATGGGAAAAAACATAAAACTTTCAAGCAACAGACCCTATATACTGTTTCTTGTACAGGACTCTGAAAGTTTAAAACTGTCCAGCGGAAGTGATTATGATGAAAGCAAGGTGTATTTCAGGAATAAGAAAGGGGAAATATCTGTTTCAGACGTTATTATTCATGATGGAGATTTCGTAACCACCAGTGAAGGGACATATTTCAAGGGCTCATATGGAAATTCATATATGAAGGCGCCGGCCTCAGGTCTGAACGGATGCTCAGGTGCAATGCCGTCATCGACACTTTATATGCAGGCTATTCAGGAAATTGCCGGCTCAGTAAGCATTGCCGAGGCATCTCTTGCATCAGTTTCCAATGTGGTGAACATGCCCTTTGGGGCCGGGAGAGAAGAACTTCTTAAAATGCTGAATAAAATCAGTTTCAAGGACGACCAGGCAAGAATTGCACAATCTCTTTACGGGCTCGTCGAGAAATTTCCTGAGGAATGCTCAACAGCGAGGCATGTTGTTTTTTTGACCGACGGGCAGGCCAGAGATGACGGAGATATTCCATTATGGTTGAGGGATTATGATGGGGATCTGAACTCCGGTGATACACATATTGCAGGGTTGGGTTCTCACTGTCTCGATGATGTCAGCTTATATGCAGCTTCAAAAAATATTTCCGTGCATACATTGGGGCCTCAAACCGATTTTCTCGAATCAGTAGTCCTTAAAGGAAAAGGCAAACATATGCCCGGTGTGGATGATCTTATGACAGAAACACCTTTTAACAGTACCATGCCGCTTGAAAGAAAAGAAAAAACGGTATTTCTTGAAAACAGGTTCGGCCGCTTGAATCCCTCATGGATTAACACCGATGAATCAAGGTATTACAAGATCAGTTCAAACGGAGAATTAATCCAGTCTCAGCCCTTTAATTATCCCGGTCCGGCGGAATCCGTATATACTGAGGGAGATAATCTCTATGTATCAACCTCAGGAAATTCCATAAGCCTTATAGATATGGTATCAGGCCGTCTGTTGTGGTCTGTCAGAGGTCCTGGCGGCAAAATAAGAAATATCGGTAGTCATATTGTAGCAGGCCCTTCTTCTGACGGCAGTCTGTTCTGCTTTAAAAATACACCGGAATTGGTCTGGAAATCTGATGCAGATGTGTTTGATGTATCAAGCAGTACCGTATTTTTTGCAGAACATAATTCCGTAACGGCACTTGAACTCTCTACAGGCAACAGACTGTTCAGTGCAAGTCTTAACGAGAATGTCACATCCATTAATTATGACCCTAATGAATCCCTTATTTATGCAGGGACTGCGAAAGGAAAAATATTTGTATTAACGCCTGAACTGATTATCAGATCTGTAATATCAGCCGCGGTATCGGATGAAATCCTCGATGTTCACGCATATACATTCAGAAAAGGTCTTTTCCTCTGCGGCTATACGAGAGATTCGGTTTTCTGTACTGATATGCAGAGGCCTAAATGGTCACATAAAATTGAGAACCCTGAAATTATCCGTATGCTGATTATGGACGGCAGGGTTTATATTATCCATTTTTCGGAAGGAAGCCCTTGCGGAGGAATTGACACCGGATATTCATATTTGAGCATATATGAGGCGGAAAAGGGAGA